>JBJTMR010000088.1:0-5717 GCA_046070625.1 Bdellovibrio sp.
GGCGTATGATCCAAATAACTTGCCAGTTGTGACATCGGCCGGGGAATCCCCTGCGGCCGGTTTCAGTGGTGATGACGAAAAAACCGTGGTAGGTGCCGCTCCGACCAGTGCGCATATAAAAATCGTTGATTCACAGAATGATACGAAAGAAATGATTCGCCTGGACGCTGGGGAGTCATGGATTGCAGGCCGCGAACAAGCTTGCCATATTTTGATCAGAGATCAACGCGTCAGCCGCAGACAGTTTGAAATTCGCCGTGCCGGATCCCAGTATATGATTCTGGATTTGGGCAGCGTGAACGGCACTTTGTTAAATGGAAATCCCATTTCTTCAACGGAGCCGGTTCCCATCAAGTCGGGCGATGCGATCACAGTCCTGGATAACTATCTGTATTTTGAGTTGCATGATTCGCAATTTCAAAATCGTTTGGATCTAGTTGCCGTCGCTCCTCTGACGCCATTGGTGCAAGCGGGATCAGATTTATTGCCACAAGAATATCAGCAGCCGAACTATGAAATTGCTCCTTATCAAGATGCAATGGCGCCGATGCCGTATCAACAGCCTTATCCAGTGATGAATCATCCTGGAATGCAGGCCCCTTTGCCGCCGCAAGGCACGGGTAAGTTTGATTTTCAAAAACATCGTCCGAAGCTTGTTATTGGAGCCGTGGCAATCGTGTTGTTAGCATGGCTCTTTGGTGGAGATAAAAAGAGTGCCCCAGTTGCGACTCCGACAGCGGCAGCCCCGGGTTCACCGTTGGAGATGTTCAATAAACTTAAGCCAGAGCAGCAGGCGTTGGTCCGTCAACGCTATAAAGATGCCAAGAACTTGTATATGCAAGGGAAGTATCAATTAGCTCAGGATGAAATCATCAAAATCCAAGAACTTGTTCCGGATTATGAAGATATCAAAGAAATTGAACGCCTTTCGAAAGAAGCGATGTTCATTCAAGAACAACAACGTCGTCAGGAAGAAATCGAAAAAGCAAAGCTTGAAGCTGAAGAAAAGATTCAAAAGCAAGTGGTTGAATGTCAGAAAAAGATCAATCCCACTGTGACGATGGAAATGATGGACGAGTGCTTAAGCTCTGTCTTGCAGTTCAATCCGGAGCATCCAAAGATTTTGGATCTAAAAACGCAGGTGGAAGCGATCAATGCGCAACGTGAAGCGAAAGCGGCAGAGAAAGCAGCTTACCAATCGCAGGTTTCAAAGTTACGTGTAATTTACGACAAGGCTCAATCTGTGCATAAATCATCTAAAAGTCCTTTGGATGTGATTGATGCCTATCAAAAGGTTGTGGACTCTAAATTGCCGGATCCAAATGGATTCAAGGCTCAGTCACAACGTAATATTGCTTCGATTCGTAAGATGATGAACTCGAAAACGGCAAGCTATCAAGCGGAGTCTGATAAAATGTATCAAACTCAAAACTTGAAGGGCGCAATTCTGGCTTTACGTAAAGCTCGTCAGGTCGATCCGAATAACGATGAGTTACCGGAAAAGATCAACCGCATTACTTTAGAGTTGCGTAAACAGATGATGAATCTTTATCAAGAAGGAATTTTGGAAGAAAGTTTTGGTAACGTCGAAGGCGGCGAATCCAAAGCAGGAGCCAAAGAAAAGTGGAAGAAAATCATCGAATTAGATATTCCAGATGGCGAGTACTATAAGAAAGCCTACATCAAGCTTAAAAAATACGGGGCTTTATAATTATGAAACTGCAAGAGCGTTCCTATAGCACTAAGATCATGCGCCCAAAGCCCTTGGTTCATTCTGAAGAAGACGGTTCACTTGTTGTTATAGCGACTTCTTGGGGGCAACCAGAACACGCGCAACGAGCAATCGAGGAAGTCGTCAAATACGTAAATGCGGCAAAGGCAGACGTTGAAGTGACGTCCCCTTTTGAGTTTTTGACGTGTGTGACTGATGAAGTGAATTATGTGCGCACGGGATTGTTGATTGCGAATGATGCTCTTTATCGTGGTGAAAATAAAAATCAGTATTTTTCGGGTGTGGAAATTTTGGTCCTGTTCAAGCGGGGCAGTCAAATTGCGTGGGGGCAAGTAGGTTGTCCGAGCTTGCTTATTCAACGGCAAAATCAAAGTTTGCAGCCTCTTTCGATGGGGCTGGATCTTTCGGCAGAAATGAAATCATCAGAAATCGAATTAGCTCCGTTGCCTGGTCAGTTGTTGGGGTTGGATCGAACTTGCAATATTCAATCAGGCCACACGCTGACCCAAGAAGGCGATCAATTGGTTCTCTTAGCGAGCACGACAGTGGCGACTTCTTTATGGGGATTACCACCTTATCAAGCTGACTTGACCCATGTCACAAATCGGATGATTCAAGAATCCCCAGAGACACCATTCTGGTTGGGATTAATTGCCGTTTAGTCTTCAAAATCAATAGTGGTCATTGACTTATAGACCTGGCTGCGAATTTTTGCGTACTCAGGTAATTGCAAAGCCAATTCAGAACGGGATGGGGCATAGATATTCAAAGAGGACGTATCCCAAATCAAGCCCATAGCAATATTGGTGCGTTTGATTTCTTGGTCCAACAAATAATTTTTAAATGAACGTTCAAATTTTTTGCGTTGAACGTCTTTCGAAAGTCCCCGGATATCTGCCCGCAACCAATCAACCAGCTCTAAAAATAACGGGTCGCTACATTCTTTCAAATGGGAAGCATCAAACTCCTTCAGGTTCAAAAGGATGAAGCAAGCATCGTTAAGTTTCTGACTTTTTGTATTCAAATTCTTTTCCGCAACATACTGCCATGCGGACACTTTATTTTTGATTCCCAGAGTGCGTAAAAAATCCCAGTCCTTTTGATTCAAAGCCAACTGTGCGGTCCAGTTTAAAATGTCAATACTGCGAGGGTTGTTTTGGTTCAGGCGTTTCAAATCTCGAAGTAATTGTGGTTCTTGATCTAATCGTGTCCAGCGATCATAAGGGATGCTGAATTTTGCTATCCATTCAGAGTTGGGATCCGTAAATGGAGGCAGTTGGTACTTGCGCAAAAGATTTTGGATACGAGTAGTTGAAGCCAGCAAACTTTCTTGAAGCAGTGGCAGAGGGTTCACCTCGAGTCGGTCCACAAGTGTGTTGTACAGTTTTGCTTTATCGTCGTTGATGTATAGAACATGATGGGAGATAACCGCTGTACGTAGGGGGCCTGCATTTCTCCATAAAGACCATCCAGATTCTAAAAGAATCGGACGATCGTCTGACCAATCGGCAGAGGGGCTTTTTAAAACTTCTAACAAAGAGTGCACAGGAAAATCAGCGTTTTGGTTGTCGAGGCTGCTTTCCCCTAGCAAGTCGAACAATGTTTGGCCTACGTCAGGAAGACTGACGTTTTGATCAATCTTCCAGAAGATAGCTTCATCTCTTTTTTTACTTTGGGTTGGTTTTATTAGCAAAGCGACTTGGGTGTTTTCAGAATGCAAATTTAACGAGGGAAGTTCTCGGATATGGTCTCCGGATTCATGGCCACTGAGACCCACCAGGATGACGGTTGTTTTTTCCCAGCGATTGGCAGCTTTAAGTTGAGTTATCAGCTCAAAGAGGCTTTCATCAAGTTCATCGACTTGGGATTCAAAGCTTAAGTTTCTGGTTTCGCCAAGCTCGGTCGTGGTGACCATGTTGGTGAAGTTTAAATCTGGAACATACAGCACGCTAAAAAATGGACTGTTGCCAACGTCATGTTTAAGCCATTGTAAAAAACTGGCAGCGTTCTTTTTAAGGGGTCGAAATAGATTGCCAAATCCCGGGATTAAATTGTCGTCGAAAAGTTCAAATCCTTGATTGAGTCCTGAGCGCCTAAAAACGGGTGCGCCACCAGAAAAGAAACTGGTGCGATACTCATTGCGAACGGCGACCTCGGAAGGCAGCTCAAACTCTGCGGCTAAGCCAGGTGCGCCATTGTGACGAACTTTGTGCTGAAAAGGATAAAGGCCGGTTAATAGAGAGCTTAAAGAGGCACTAGTTAAGGTAGAGGGAGTGAACGCATGGGTAAAACGAACGGACTCTTTACAAAGCAATTGAAAACCAGACTTAGTTCCTGAGGATTCAGGGCTGCAGTTCACGTCACTTACGGCCAATTCATCAACGGCGATGACAAGAATGGAGCTTTTGTCGTTTGTTTGACACGCTGTCTGGACTAAGCTCAGTAGTATTAGTGTAACGAAAAAAATGATTCTCTGCATACCTTGACCGCATGTAATGGTTTTAGAGATAATGGATCAATAATTTTTCGTAGTCAAAGTTTTGGAGGAATTCATCGATGCTCGCAGAAAAAATATTTTCAGTTGCTCACTTAGCCGATCAAGTTGTTTTGTGGTTACTATTGGTTCTTAGTGTTGTGAGCATCGGAATGATTCTAGAAAGGTACTTTGCTCTAAGAAAAGTGTCTGCAGAATCGCAACGTGTTCGCGCTCGTGTAAAAATGGCGCTTCAAAGTAACAGCGTGGAAGACGTAGAAGATCTTGCAAAAGATCCGAACTCTTTAGAAGGACGTGCAGCGAGTTATGCAATGAAGCATATGCGTGATTCTGGCAGCAAAGGTTTGGAAGAAATTTTTAACACTTTCGCATTGTCAGAACGCCCGGAAATTGAAAGATATTTGAACTTCCTTGCGACTCTTGGTTCAAATGCTCCTTATATTGGACTTTTTGGTACGGTATTGGGGATCATGAAAGCATTTAACGATTTGGCGCTATCGCCTGAAGCGGGTCAACAAACAGTAATGGCGGGTATCTCTATGGCGCTAGTGGCGACGGCCGCGGGTCTTTTTGTCGCCATCCCAGCGGTTATTGCCTACAACTATTATAGCAAACAAGTTCGCGGTATCTTCCAAAACCTAGATAGCGTGAAGGAGCTTTGCCTCGCTTACGCTAAGAAAAAAGGTGTGTAGATCATGGCAATTAAAAACGGGGATAACAACGAAGCCATAGCGGACATTAACGTTGTCCCTTTGGTGGATATCATTCTGGTGGTGTTGATCATTTTCATGGTCACAGCTCCGATGTTTATCAAGCCAACGATCAACGTGAATTTACCTAAGGCAGCCAGCGGTGATCAAACAGCGCCAAGCAAATTGAACATTGCTTTGACTGCTGACGGCCGTATTAATTTAAATGGCAGCTTTGTGACCGAAGAAGCTGTGAAAGCCAAAGCTCTTGAGGAAGTCACTAAGAACACAGAGGTGCAAGCGATCATCTCTGCCGATAAAGACGTTCCTCACGGCAAAGTCGTGGGCTTGCTGGACGTCGTTAAAGGTGCCGGTGTAAAGAAGTTTGCGATTAGCATTGATAAAAAATAGATCCAAATAAGAAATGACAAATAAAAAAGGCCTTGCGTAAGCGAAGGCCTTTTTTTTCGTCGTATCGCCGTCAAAGACCACTCCTGAGCCAATTTGGAGCATTTCATTCCTCGATCGGAAGAACTTTTCTAAGCAAATTAAACTAAACTTTGGGATGAGTTTGGGGCCGTATTGGGTCGGGTTTACGTTTGCTGCGTCCTGGGCCCTAGATATTTGGCTTTCTAGGCGTGTTCTCAATTTGATACGCCTAAAGTCCTGCCAATTTAAGCCGAAATAGATGCATCATGATTAAAAGATCTGCATCAGACATCCAATTTATTGCCGTTACCTTTGTGCTGGTAGCTTTGCTGGGAGTACCCACATTCGCGAGTCTTGTAGAGTCTGACGAGAT
>JBJTMR010000089.1:0-17043 GCA_046070625.1 Bdellovibrio sp.
TTAGGCGATCGCATTGTGGTGGCCCATGGTGTGACAAAGGGTGAAGGCGTTCAAAAGCATGACGACAAACCTTTTCAGATTGTCGGTATCTTAGAGGCTTCAGGAACACCCTTGGACCGCGCTGTTTATATTGGTCTTGAAGGCATGGAAGCTTTGCATATGGATTGGCAAAATGGAGCCGCTCCTATTTCTGGCAAAGAAACTCCGGCAAATGAAATTAAAAAAGAAAATATCAAAATTCATACGATCACTTCATTTTTTGTCGGGGCTAAATCTCGTATTGAAACCTTGAAGCTGCAAAGAGCAATCAACGAATACAAAGATGAACCATTGTCGGCCATCATTCCCGGGGCAACTTTAAGTGAGTTGTGGCAGGGGCTTTCATACGTCGAAAATGTTTTAAGAGTGATATCTTGGATGGTGCTTGTGGTTGGCTTTATGGCGATGCTGATCGCTTTGACCACAACTTTAAATGAGCGCCGTCGTGAAATGGCGATCTTAAGAGCAGTCGGGGCTCGCCCAGGGCAGATTGTTGGCTTGTTAGTATTCGAGTCAGCATTGCTAAGCATTTTGGGCGCCATTTTAGGTGCGATCTTGTCTTTAGGATTAGTTGCTTTGTTAAGTCCGTGGCTCGAGAGTGAATTTGGTCTGTATTTGCAGGGCACACCTTTGACTACTAAAGAATTCATTTACATAGTCATCGCAATTATAGCCGGAACCCTGATCGGCCTCATCCCAGCCCTCAGAGCCCAAAAACAAGCTCTGAAAGATGGCCTCTCCGTAAAGATTTAAAACCGAAGGTGCCTGGCTCTTTTTCTGCGACACAGACCGTCGCAGAAAAAGAACCAGGCACCTTTTGGATCTTAACAATGTTCTAACACAATCTTGACGGCTTCGAGATGCCCATGTTGCGAGGGCTTTGGTAGCGTTCGGATCATTGGAGGAACTTATTACATGAAAACAGCTCTTATCGCGGCTCTTATCTTGAGCGCTACAATTGCAAAAGCAGAAAATCTTATCAAAATTGACGGGTCAAGCACGGTGTTTCCGGTGACTGAAGCTGTCTCTGAAGAATTTCAAACTGTCACCAAAGGTGCAACCAAAGTGACTGTCGGTGTTTCAGGCACTGGTGGTGGCTTTAAAAAATTCTGTAGAGCTGAAACAGATGTTCAAAATGCTTCTCGTCCAATCACTAAAGAAGAAATGGCTGTTTGCCGTACGAGTAAGGTAAATTACTTTGAATTGCCAATCGCATTTGATGCTATCGCCATCGTTGTGAATCCAAAAAACAACTGGGTGAACGAAATCACAGCTGAAGAATTGAAAAAAATGTGGGAACCAGCGGCTCAAGGTAAAGTGATGACTTGGAAACAAGTTAATGCAAAATGGCCTGAAGAAAAATTGACTCTCTATGGAGCCAGCACAGACAACGGGACGTTTGATTACTTCACTGAAGCGATTGTGGAAAAAGCTAAATCTTCTCGTGGTGATTACACTGCAAGCGTTGATCACAATACTCGCGTGACGGGTGTGAACAGCAGCAAAGGTGCTTTGGGGTATATTCCTTATGCATACTACATCACGAACAAAGACAAATTGAAATTGTTGGCTGTTGTTGGTGGTGCGAAAGCTCCTTCAAAGAAAGCCGTTTTGCCTAACGAAAAAACTGTGATCGGTGGCAGCTATTTCCCATTGTCTCGTCCAATCTTTATCTATGTAAACCAAGACTCTATGAAAAAGCCTGAAGTAAAACAGTATGTTGAGTTTTACTTGGATAAAGCTGCTGAAATGGCAAAACAAGTTCAATACATTCCACTTCCAGCGAAAGCTTACCAAACAGCTAAAGAGCACCTTACCAAAAAAAGAACAGGAACTGTTTTTGGTGGCGAGGCACAAGTTGGTATGACGATCGATCAAATCATGAAAAAAGAAGCAACATTCTAATTTTAGGTTAAATTTGTCCCCGCTAGGCGCATTCCTTCATTGGATGCGCCTTTTTTATTTGTGGGGTCAGAATGGCTAGGTATAGAGTGATGGTTTATCTGGAGGATCTTCATGGCGTACCACGTTCATAGCGACAAACCTTATTTTGATCTTGTTATTGGCGACAAAACTTTTTCTTCATGGTCGATGCGCGCCTGGTTAGTGGCGGTGCAATCGGGGTTGCCATTCCGTGAAGTGATGGTAAAGCTTGATCAAAAAGACACGGTCGCGAAAATTGCGAAATATACAGATGCGGGTAAAGTGCCAGTCTTAAAACAAGGGAAGCGTGTGCTTTGGGACTCTTTAGCGATCGCCGAGTATTTAAATGAAATCTCGCCTGAAGCAAAGTTATGGCCTGAAGATATTGGGACTCGTGCTTTGGCTCGCAGTTATGCCGCTGAAGTTCATTCGGGGTTTCCAAACTTACGCACGCAATTAAGCATGGACATCCAACATTCAGCGCCCGTACGTCATTTAACGACTGGAACTCAAACTGATATTAAACGTGTCTTGAAAATGTGGCGGGACGCTTTGCAGGTAAGTGAGGGGCCGTTCTTATTTGGCGACTTCTGTATTGCAGATGCTTTTTTTGCACCCGTGGTATTTCGCTTTATCAGTTATAAAATTCAAATCAAAGACAAGATGATCAAACAGTATATGAAGAACATCCAAGATCATCACGGGGTTCAATTCTGGGTCGAGGAAGCTCGAAAAGAAAATCCATCCACACCCACCTTCTAAGAGGTGGGGTTGGTGGATCGGTCAGCTTAAGCTGCTTTGACTTTAACTTTGTCAGCCGATTCTGCTTCGTAATCGGAATAAGGTGTTTTCACCTCGACGAATTCGCCGTTGGTGTCGCGGTAGGCGCGAACCTTGTACATTTTGATGGCTTCCGAGCGGCCTTTGACTTCCGCAGCTCCGGCCAGTTCCACACGGAATTCGCTGCCAACTTTATCGATGACTGTATCAGTCACTAAAAGATCGGCACCGAAAGCTTTCGTCGAAGCTTCGATACGAGAAGCCGTATTCACGGTATTCCCAATGACTGTATACTCCATGCGCTCGTCGGAACCAATTGTTCCAGAGATCGCTGTGCCGGCATGCAAACCCATCCCGATATTGATTGCGGGTTGCTCGCGAGCAATTCGTTTTTCGTTAAGACTTTCTAGGGCTTTGCGCATTTCCAGACAAGCACGGAGAGCTTTTTGGGCGTCTTGGTCCGAGCTGCGTGGTACACCCCAAACTGCCATAATCGCATCACCGATAAATTTGTCGACGACGCCGCCATGGGAATTAATAATTTTAACCATCACGCCAAAGTATTCATTGAGCATTTCAACGACCTCTTCCGGAGAGCGTTTTTCGGAAAAGGCCGTAAAACCACGAATATCAGAGAAAAATACAACAACGTCTTTGCTTTGACCGCCGACCCCGATGTCTTTGCCGATCAAATCTTCTGCAACAGAAGATCCGTGGAACTTCGAGAAAAGGCTTTTCACTTTGTCACGTTCTTTTAAACCTTCGGTCATATGGTCAAAAGCAACAGCCAAGTCACCCACCTCGTCTTGGGATTTCACTTTGTCCCGGGCTTTCACGTCAAAGTTACCCTTAGACACCAAGTTAATCATGTCCGCCAATTTTTCAATTGGGGAGGTGAGGGTCATAGAGAACAAGAAAATAAAGAAGATCGCCATCGAGATCGCAGATCCCGCAACGAAGATCGCTCGGCGTTTAACCTCGTTAGAAACTTCCAGGATGGTGGCTTCAGACGTTTGCGAAATCACAGCAACACCGTAAGATGTTTTTACCGAAGCGCCAAAATAGTTCTGATCAGAATCTGGATCGACGAACTTAGTTTGGAACTGCGGAGACTTTGTGGCCATGGCTTTTGCCACGAACGGGGACTGGCTCATGTTCAGGCGAGCCATCGCTTTTTGTTCGTCTTTGTGAGCCAGCAACTCACCACTGCGATCAATCAGGTATTGAGTGCGCTCTGAAGGATCCGTGAAAGGTTTTTCAAGGGGAGCCAAAGCCACGTCAGCCAGAACAATGTGGGTGATTTTACCTTGAGAGTCTTTCACCAGCGGAATCCCGATGGTGATCATTGCCGGGGCTTTAGGATAAGTCGCATTCTTAATTTCAATACTTCCTTCGGCAACAGAGCGCATCGGGAATTTTTGCCAAGAACGCAAATTGATGAAATAGGATCCCGTGAGGTTGAAAGGTTTCAAGGCGTCTTCTTTGATTTTACGGGCGACAGACTCAACCGAAGAGCCATTGAGTTTCAGGACCTCTAAAGCAATAAAGTTTTTGTCTTGAGTAAAGTTGAAATCAAGGTCTTCATTTGCAGAAGCGCCTTTCATCAGCAGTGATCCAGACGTGCGAGTCTTATCCACCAGGGAGGCGATAATATTATCAACCTCTTTGGCTTTCGCGGCAGCGGATTCAAGATTCGCGATGTCCACCTGTTCAGAGGCTTTCTTCTCGAAGTACTTTGAGGAGATAAAAGTAATAGTCCCAGTTGAAGCAACTAGGATTACGATCGTCACCGTGATGAGCTTAGTAGAAATAGGAATTCTCATCAGAAACTCCACTCTCCGTAAATGTTAAGGTAATTACCGACGATTGTGGATTCATTCACATCGCCTTCTGTTGCAAAATTTGTAGAACTAGGAACGGCCTTGTAAGACATTTTGTCTTCGCGGCGGGCATAACCAGCTAACCCCGTAAAGGATTGGCTGAAGCGATAGCTTCCCATGAAACCAAACTGCGTGGACATCGTTGGACTGATCGCCTCGCTATTTGGTGTGCTGACCTTCATCGCAGATAGATAAAGATGAGCATTCACTTGGATGCCGAACTTCGGAGTGAGGGAGTACCAGTATTCGGCTCCCACATGGGGGCCAACAGAGCTAATCATTTGGTCTTCTGAAGCTCCCGTAAATGGGTCCCCAATAGTTTCTGGCAGTTCTTTATAGAATGCGCCAGCTTGATAGCGAACTTCGCCGCGATCACCCACAGGACGTTTATAGACGGCATTCATTTCTGCGGATGCAAAAGTGCGAGTAGTGCCTTTGAAAGTAAAGCCGCTCAGGTCAATAATACCCAAGAACCCCCAGGTATTTTTCGGACTGCCCCAGCCAAGACCAAAACGGCCTGTGCCGCCAAGGGCATCATAGGCTACCGATGAGTTTTTCTCTGGGTTGGACCCTTGGAATTTCATGTCTGTGATCAAATAACTTGCGATGGCATACCAACCACTAAGCTTTTCAATTGAACGACGAACCAGAGCTGTGTACTCCGTAGCCGGAGAACGATCACCAGAGCGCACGTTGAAAGTTTCTTTGATCATCTTTGAATGGGGGCGTAGATCGGAATTACCACGCACCACGAGTTGATAGCGTCCACCATCCCAAGCCGGGTCAAAGGCCAAAGAGTTTTCCTTATAGTCTTGATAGACTTGGAATTTTTCCCACTTTTTGGCGGAAGGATTGAACTTTAACAGGTAAACATCATAGCTCGTCACATATTCTGGACGGGTCCATTTCAGTTCGCGAACAAATTCAGATTCTGGCTTTTGAACTTTTGGAGAAGCCACGTCTTTGCCCAGGATCGTGAACTGACTGACAGCCACCGCTTCACTTTGAACACTTTCGCTGTTGGAAGCAGAAACCTTCCAAGTATAGTGGGTCGCAACCGGAATAGTGGCTTTGAAGTGGGTGTCTTTGACATTTTCAGAGATTTTGGTTTTGCCATCTTCCGAGGTCAATTCAAAGCGGTACTGGTCGGCGCCGCCAACGGGATTCCATTGGAAATCGACGGCCATTTCTTTGTCTTCGGGGCTGCTCATGCGTAGCTTGGCATCTGGATATTTTAAAACAACAGTTTCAAGTTCCACGTTGAACTCGCTCGGGGTGGACCATTCTCCAGGAACGCCACGATAGTCATGGGAGCGTAGCTTCATCATGTACTTGCCGGCACTTAGTTGGCCATTCCACGCAGCTTCTTTGACTTTGAAAGTAAAGGTTTTAGCTTCTTGATCTGCCGCTTTGACTTGTTTCAGTTCGATCTCGTAGGACTTCGCGCCTTCGATCGCTTCCCATTCAAAATTAACAAGTCGACGATACGGAGCTGCCGAAGCAACACCCGCAACGAAGAGACTTGTTAATAGTGAAAAGAGAGCGAGGTGTTTTAGCACTAGTTCACCTTGATCTTCTTAAGCGTTGGAGCTTTAACATCGGATTTATCTTGAACAATCAATTTGCGAGATGGACTGACCTCGCTGAGGCGGCCATAAGCATCTACCGCAGAAATATCGACTTCATACTCACCCGGCAAAAGATTGCGAAGAGCTGTGGAAGTATTTGGATAGTTGGTGCGTTTCAGTTCTTTGCCATTTTTCTTGATAACGAGTTGATATACTTTCGCACCATCAATTTTATTCCACTGCAATTCGATGCGACCATCTAACGATGCTTGTAAAGCACCTTGGTCAGGAATAAAGGTTGGGGCTTTTAAGATTGGCAATGGACTGATGGTGACAGGCTGTGAAATGGATGTACCAATGACTTCGCCGTCTTTATTTACCGCTTCAATAGAGGCGATATAACGACCTGGTTTTGCCACGGGTGCGGATAGTTTCATGTCTTTGACTTCAACGGGAGTGGCTAGGGCGACGTCCTCGTTTTCTTCGTGAACGCGAACACGCCATGCAGAGACATTTTCTGTCTTATCTGCATTCCAATTAAAACCGACCTGCGGCTTTTCAACGTAATACTGAGTGTATTGGCTTTCCGGCATTGTGAAGTTCACATTAATGGGAACATTCACCTTCGGTTGGGTGGAAACCTGAGACGCCGGTTTGATCGTGAATTTTTGTAATTTCCCCACTAACGCTCTGTCGGAGTCGGTGAAGAGTGAGCTCATTCTCCAGAAATACGGACCATCTTTAAGACCTGGAAGGGTGAAGCTATCCTCTGTTGAGAAAGTTTTTGTCGCCACTTTGTTTTTAAGTTCGGAGTCTGACCAAACCTCAAGAGTAACTTGACGGGTGTCATCACCTTTTTCCCATTTGAAAGACATATCGAACGGACTTGTGTTGGCTGGAATTTCTGCATCTGCGGTCGGGAACACCACGGTTGGTGCATAACGAGCCACAACTTCAGTTTTATAAGTCGGAGACTCCGCAACAACTTGCCCTTCTGGATTTTTAGCAACCAATTTCCAGAAATGGCGACCAAACGGCATTTTGAAGGAAAGGTCGGAATGACCAGGGCTGGCTGAGGTGACTTCTTTCATGTCTTTACGTGTGTTCCCCATGTGCAGTGACACCGTGGAGTTATCTGGAAAGCCGGTCCATTTAAATGGGACAGGTTGGGGATCATCGACATTCATCGCAAATGGTTTTTGTGGTGTCGGGCTTAAGATTTTTAAATTACTGCTATCAAATTGCACACCTTTAGCACCCAGAGCGCCGAAATTACCTTTCGTAAGTTCTTTGCTTTGACCATCTTTACTGCGTAATGAGGCTTTACCTTCTAAGACTTGGACATCCAGGGAGTTGCCGGAGCCTTTAGAAAGGGATGCGGATGCGTGAGAAAGATCGACTTTACCATTTGTAGAATTCAAAACCAGTCCCGGCGCTGTCGTGGACTCGTCAGCCTTCGCATTGACGAAAAGAGAACCTTCCATCAAGTCCAAGGCGATTTCGCCTTCGGATTTTTTAATCACGATCAGTGACTCGGGTTCCAAATCTAAATAGCGATCGGAATCAGTAAATTGAATACGCACTTCACCGCGTTCTGAAGTACGAATGGCTTCGCCATTATAGAGAGGTTCACCTGTGTTTACTAATTGCCAAAGCAAACGGGATGCTGGGCGACGTTGAATATCGTCGACGACTTTGCCTACATAGGCGAGAGGCTTCTCATTGCTGTGGGCATTTTGGAGTGAACTTGTGGATTGATACCAGTACCATGTGAATGCAAAAACAGAAGACGAGCTGAGTGCTGCGATTAACAACCTTTTCCACTGTTTTTTCATTCATTCCTCCTTCACTATATTTCGGAGAAAATTTCGAATAAGTTCACGGCCCAAAAGACCTGGATTGTTTCTAGAACTTGGTCTAGGATGCCGAGCATGGATAGCAAGAAGAATTACATTACCCCTCAAGGTCTAGCAAAAC
Organism: Bdellovibrio sp.; assembly: GCA_046070625.1. Lineage (GTDB taxonomy): Bacteria > Bdellovibrionota > Bdellovibrionia > Bdellovibrionales > Bdellovibrionaceae > Bdellovibrio. The sequence goes on from JBJTMR010000089.1 coordinate 8,168, forward strand.
TGCGTGATGAATATCATCAGCTAATGAACGTTGAACGGCCGAAGATTGTGGAAATCGTCGCATGGGCAGCTAGTAATGGGGATCGTTCTGAAAACGCAGACTATCAATATGGGAAAAAGCGTTTACGCGAAATTGATAGACGAGTGCACTTTCTTACGAAGCGTATTGAAGACGCCGAAGTAGTTGATGCCAAGAACATGAAGGGCGAAACCGTGTTGTTCAGTGCAACCGTGACGCTTTCAAATGAAGATGGTGATGAGTTGGTTTATCAAATTGTGGGGGAAGACGAGCTTGATCCAAAAAATGGTAAGATTTCTTGGAAATCTCCCGTTGCGCGTGCGTTATTGGGTAAGAAGCTTGGGGATGAGATTAAAATCGTCAAACCGGCTGGGGATGAGTTCGTAACTATCGAGAATGTCGAGTATAAGTAAATTTTACAGATTCTGTAAGTTTTTAAATTGAACCTATTTGGTCGGCTGATTTTTTACAAAAATAATGCTTTTATGATTTGTCTTTGTCCTCACTTTTGGTAAGTTTCTTATCGATTCGGAGGGGAATCAATATGAAAAAAATCGTACGTTTGTCGGCTATTTTTCTTTCTTTAACACTCACACTTTCAATCGCAAAGGCTGTTAGTGACGATACTCAGATCGTCCAAGCCATGGAAAACGAAAGACGAGTTAACTTCGTAGAAGGCGCTGGAATGACAGTTGTTAAACTGTTGCCAGACGACACTTCTGGTCTTCAACACCAAAAATGGGTTGTGAGACTTTCAGATGGAAAACTGATGGAAGCTGTATACAATACGGATATGTGTCCGTATGTACCACTTCAAGTTGGTGATGTGGTTGCTATGGGTGGCATGTTTCTTTGGACAGGCAAAAGTGGTTTGATCCACTGGCTCCATCATGACCCTCGCGGCAATCGACCAGATGGTTATGTGATGGTGAATGGGAAATACTATTGCAAAGACTAGAGTTGATTTCATGTGATGCTCCTTTCTGGGCCGCTAGCGGTCACGGACAAACTTTATGGGCGCATTTCTTAAAATCTCCAGAGCTCGAAAATCTTGGACAAAATTTTGAAGTCGATCTTCCGGATGGGGATCGACTTTTTTGTTATTATCAGCCCGGCCATACAGATTTCGTCGTGAGCTTATATCACGGTCTTTCTGGTGACGTTCGCGCGGACTACATGCAAAGAACCGCTTTGCTTTGTCAGCAGTTAGGGCACACTGTCGTTTTAGTGAATCATCGCGGCGCCGGTCAGGGGCTGCATCATGCGCGCCACCCGTACCATTCCGGACGTGCAGAAGACGTCTCTGAAGTTTTAAAAGTCCTTCGCCAGAAATTTCCTCAAAAGAAACAAATCGCAATTGGGTATTCCATGAGTGGTTGTATTGTCCTCTGTTTAGGGGGTGGCTTTCGTGGTGATGCAAAACCGGATGGTATTATCACCGTTAATGCTCCTCTGAATTTGGGAAATGGCGCGACTTTGTTAAAGTCTGGACTCAATCGAATTTATGATGCGCGCTTTGTTCACCGTTTGCGCCAAAACATCGATGAAAAATATCGCCTAGGCTTAATTGCAGAACACTATGAGATTCCTTGGTGGACGACGATTTATGATTTCGATCAGATTTATACGGCACCCGCAGCAGGCTTCAAGGATCGTCAGGATTATTATGAAAGCTGTTCGGCCATCCACTATTTAAGCAATATAGAAATGCCGACCTTTATGCTAACAGCAGCGGATGATCCATTTGTCACGGTTCAGGATTATTTGTCGGCACCAATATCCAAGACAACATCGTTGCATATTGAATCTCGAGGTGGCCATCTAGGGTACTTATCTCGCAAGAAGACCCCTCTCGGAAGTCATCGGTGGATGGATTACTATCTGCATGAGGCGTTGAATGCTCTGACCAAGGAACTGGGCTCTTCTATTTGAGGATGCTGTTCTTAAATAGGTTTAAACGTTCTCTCCAAATCTTATAAGATTTAGAAGTGGCTCCGGAGTCATAGACGGGGATTTCAATAATATTCAAAGTTTGCAATCGCGCACTGGCATGAAGTGCAGGTGACAGATACCATCCACGGACTTCTTGAAGGGGAACCTCACCGCGAATTTTTTCCCAAGCAGATTTCTTAAGGGCGAAAACTTCGCACAAAGGATCTTGTAAAGAATCTTTGTATTTTTCGCGCAAAATCCCATTGAACAAATGCTCTGTGCGTACTCGCGGACTTCCGGAGGAATTGAAAGGACTTTCTTTCTTACGGTACCGATCGCCCCAGCAGATATCGATTTTTTCTTCGGCAACTAAGTGTTGCCACAGCTTGAAGACGTCCCCAAACGGCGAGGCCAATTCGGAATCGAGTATCATTACGAATGGAGCGCGAGCTAGATCGATCCCCCGATAGAGGCTTAAAGCTCGACCTAAGTTTTTCTCGTTCCGGTGAATGATTAATTGTTCGTTTTGTGGTGATCGGGAGATTTCTGTTTGAAGGGCGGCAAACGTGTCAGCAGCCTTATTCTCGACCAGAACAATGACTTCATATTGCAGAGGGAACTTTTGAAAAAAGCTGCGCAAGTCCTGCATAAAGGCGGGAACTAGTGTTTCGTCCCTATTGAGGTAAACAAGCAAAGAGCATTGAGGTGTTGACACAGCGGATTCCATCTTTACGATAAATAGCAATGAAATCCACCCAGGTCACTAATTTCCCGAAGTCTTTTGTTTGGCTTGTCATATTGCTACTGACAATGCTTTCTCGTTTCTTTGAACTGACGAACAAGCCTTTGCATTTTGATGAAACCATTAACGGATGGTTTGTGATGCAGATGAAGACGCTGGGTTATTACAAATATGACCCCAATAACTATCACGGTCCTCTGTATTTTTATCTTTTGCAGTTCTTTGAATTTTTGTGGGGCCGCAGTGTTGAGACGTTGCGGTCATTACCTTCGGTATTCAGCGTCTTGAGTGTAATGATCTTTAGCTTTCCTGTCATTCGGTCTCAGGCCATTCGCCAGGGGATGATGTTTTTCTTGTTCTTGAGTCCGGCATTTTTGTTCTATGGACGTTCCGGAATTCATGAGATGCCTTTTGTCTTTTTCCAATTGGTTTTCGCATTAGGTGTATTGCGTTGGCTGGAAAGTCGGGATGCTAAGGCGTTAGCCTTTTTGCTGACGGGGCTTATTGGCATGATGACTCTAAAGGAAACCTTTGTCCTGACTTTGGCGTCATGGTTTGTGGGTTTTTGGTTCCTAGGGTGGGGCGAACTAAAACGTTGTTTCAGTCTCCAGAGTTTTAAACAGGCCTGGTCTGGGCGTTTGACATATTTGTCAGCATTGTTGCTGTTTGTGTTTGTGGCTCTATTTACGGGTTTCTTCCATAACTGGATGGGGTTGGTTGATTTTGTCAGAGCCTTTTTACCGTGGATGAAAACCGGTGTCGGCGAGACGGGGCACAATAAAGAGTTTTTGTATTGGTGTAAAGTATTGTGGGAGGCAGAGCCACTGGTGCTCCTTGGTGTGGTGCTGGCGATCGTGGGGCTTTTCATGCGTGATTCGCGCTTGAGAATGGTCTCTGCCTTTTCGTTAACTCAGCTTCTGGTGTACTCGCTGATCCCTTATAAAACCGTTTGGTGTATCTTGTCGTTGGTTTGGGGCTTTTATTTTGTATTAGCGATGTTTGCTGAAAAGGTTTGGCAAGAACAGCTTTGGAAAAAAATTTTATTTTCCCTGGCGATTCTGTGCGGTGTTGTTTGGGGTGCAAAGAGTTCTTGGTCGTCGGTATTTCGCGAACCGATTTCTTTGGATCATCCGTATGTGTATGTGAACTCTACCTATGAATTGAAAGACCTCGCAAATATTTTTGATTCTGTTTTTTCCAAAAATCCGGAGTTGCGCAAGGCGCCTTTCCAAATTGGTTTAAAAGAGCAATGGCCTTGGCCATGGTTCTTGCGCAACTTAGAGGATGCGCATTGGGATTTATGTGGGCGCAACGTGATTGCCAAGGCCTTGGTGTACATGTGTGACCCCCAGGATGGACCGGCAGTAGAAGAGCATATGCAAGAACCTTATATGAAAATATACATTCCATTTCGCCAGTCGCGAGAGACTTCTTTGGTGTACTTAAGAAAAAATGTTTTTGACGGAGTGTATTTGGGACAGTACGAAGTTGTTGGACCTGAACAGGAGAAATAGCGATGAACTCATTACTTTTACACCTACTGATTTCAAATGCGATGGCTGCACCGACAACCGCTTCTGTGGTTCAAAAGGTTGATTTAGCGCAGGACCTTAAAAATTCAGGGTACGTGAACTTGTATGATTTGCCTACAGGGGCAAAAGCCCCGAAATTGTCCCAACTGGCGCAACTGAAAAATCATGAAATCCACAGTCGTTGGAATGAATGTTTAAGCTTGGCACCCAAGGTTTTTGTTTCTGAGAAAAAAGTGAAGGGCTGGGTGGCGAATGTTTGGCTTCATTGTTTAAGCAGTGCTCAAGATAAAAAAAGCAACACGGGATCAGAGGACCAAGTTTTATCAACCATCGCAAAATCTTGGGAATTATTTGAAAAGGGCCCTTGGTCTCAGGATCTGTGGCAGAATTGGGTTGGCCAGGAACTCGAGTATTTAAGTGGCGAAGTAAAAAAGAAAAATCGCAAAGTAGAACAGCGAATTGAACGTGTTTTAGATTACTCTGCCCGCTTAAGTCGCGACCAGAAATCTTTAAGTTACCAAATGCTGGGGGATCTGGCGATCTTGCGCAATGACTATCAAGAAGCGCAGTTTATGTTTGAAGAATCTCAATCCTACAAAGATTCGAAGTATATTTCAGAACGGTTGGATTTTTTAGCGAAAACTCGTGGGCAGGTGATTGCGAAAAACCTTACTCCAGCCACTGTAGAGCCTCTTGGTGATGACGGGAAATTAGAAGAAAGAATTCGTCAGTCTTTGAAGCTGAATGATCTGATTCCCGCGTTGAAAGACAGTGTGGCTCTGTTGAATCAGTATCCAGGCAGCAGATCTGCCCGTCGTTTGAAGGATAAGCCTTTAGAGATATACAATTCAATTACTGACAAAGTCGTCGCGGATAAAGCTTTAGATGATATGCAAGAAGCCGATGCGGCTCGCTTATTAGACTGGGCACAGAATCTTCATCGTCGCGGAGATTGGGCGGCCTCTTTAGTTTTAGCCGATAAGGCTTATGCAAAAAATCCACAATCGCAGTCTGTGACCAGTTCTTTGTGGGTCGCTGGTCGCTCTGCACATTTCTTAGGGCAGTATGATAAGGCCCTCGAGTATTACAACAAGCTCATCAGCAATGCGAACGGATCGGATGAAGGTGCGGAAGCGTTGTATCGTTCGGCTCTTATTTATTTCCGCAAGCAAGATTATCCGACGGCTGTAGCCCTGCTTGAAAGATTGTTGCAACAGGGGCGCGATCGTTATGACCTGAATGCGCAGTACTGGTTGGTGCGATCCTTGGAGCTCAGTAAAAATGAGCGCATGCAAAAAACCAAAGACGCGCTTATCGAGAAGTATCCCTTCTCATATTATGGTTTGCGTTTGAAAGCAGAGCAAACTGAAAACAAACTTGCATGGCCGAAGACGACTGATAAAGCACCCGTGATGGAATCAGTGGTGTACTTGGCGGGATCACAGAAAAAAGCTTGGGAAAGATTTAAAGTTCTTTCCCAAGCTGGGTGGAGTGGTGAAGCACAACAGGAATCCACGGATTTTCCATTCATCAAAGATCCATCTTTGAAAGTGACGCTAGCTGGAAAATTGGCAGAGAGAGGTCAGTTTTTTCCAGCCATTCGCATGATCAATGATGCGATGGAAAATGCGCCACAATTGCGTCGCCAAGAATTTTTGAAAATCGGATATCCCGAAGTGTTTTCAGCATTCTATAAAAAAGAAGGCGAGCGCTATGGTTTGGATCCGATCTTATTGCGCAGTCTAACTCGCCAGGAAAGCGGATTTAACATGACCGCTGTATCTTCGTCGAATGCTTTGGGGTTGATGCAAATGATCCCGCCAACAGCGCAAGAGACCGCGAAGAAATTGGGAATGAAAGTCAATTTGCCTGATGATATGTTTCGTCCTGAAGTGAATATTCCAATGGGATCCTATTACGTGTCCCAGATGTTAGGCCAGTTTGAGAATAACGTGCCTTTCGCTCTGGCAGCCTATAACGCAGGACCCTATCGTCTCAAAAAATGGATTGAGGCGCGCTCAGAAATTTCTAGTGTACTTACTCGACCAAGCAGTGCGCCCGGAGATGAGCTCTGGATCGATGAATTACCGTGGAACGAGACTAGCTTCTATGTGAAAGCGATTCTGCGAAACGTCTTGCTCTATCGTATGATCGATCAGGAGAACTACGCATTGTCGCCAGTCTTATGGCAAGATTTGCTAATAAAAAAGGCAAAATAAGTACGTTGTTTTATTGTAAAAGTCCTCTGAGTTTTGTAGCCTGAAGGCTGTGTCGGAGGACTCATGAGCAGACTTTTTTCATTATGTGTAGTCCTAGCCTTTTTGGCAGGTTGCGCTCATAAGGATATGAGCAACAACAGCAAGGCTGGGGATGCGGGTGAAGGTTCGGAAATTAAGGACATCAGCTCGTTTCGTTTGTCAGATCCTGAGGGTCCCAAGGTCGTTGACCAAGAGTTGGATGTTATTCCCACGGAAGTGAATCCGTTGGTTGAAAAATGGGTTACCTATTTTCAAGGCCGCGGTCGCGAGCACATGGAACGATATTTAGCACGTTCAAGCCGTTACGAAAAATTGATGAAGAAAGTTCTTCGTGACAACGGTTTGCCTGAAGATCTTTTTTATATCGCTTTGATCGAATCTGGTTTTAGTTCACAAGCAACATCTCATGCAGCAGCTGTGGGTTACTGGCAGTTTATCCGTGGTACGGGTAAGCGTTATGGTTTGGATATCAATCCGTTCGTGGATGAGCGTCGTGACCCTGTGTTCGCGACTCAAGCAGCGGCAGAATATTTCAAAGGTCTTTATTCTGTATTCGGTTCTTGGTATTTGGCGATGGCTTCTTACAACGTTGGTGAAAACCGCGTAAAACGCGAAGTGATGAATCACTACACGCGTGATTTCTGGGAACTTGCTCGTAAAAATCGTTTGCCTAAAGAAACCATCAACTATGTTCCGAAATTTATCGCCGCTAAGTTGATCGCAAAAGATCCAGCTAAATATGGTTTTGAAGATATCGACTATCTTCCGCCGATCGAGTTCGATCACATCACGGTGAACAAGCCTGTGAACATGCGCCAAATGGCTGATAAAATGGGTTTGAATTACGAAGACTTCAAAGCATTGAATCCGAAATTCAAAGGTGAAGTAGCGCCATTGAAGGGCCAAGAATTGATCTTGCGTATTCCACCAGGAACAAATCAAGCTGCGATGGTGGCTGCGACAGATTCATTTGTGACAGATCTGCAGTTTATTGCAGACAGTGGTGACACTCAAAAATATAAAATCCGCCGTGGCGATAATTTGAAAACAATTGCTCGTCGTTACAGAACGTCGGTTGCTTATCTTCGTGACTTGAATGATCTTCCTCGCAAAACACACCTTAAATTAGGTATGACGATTTACGTTCCAGATCGTACGCCGTTGCGTGATCGTTCGTCTGCTGGTGATACTTCGACAGTGGCCAAACGTAATGCGAAACCAGCGCCTACTAAATCCGTTGAAACAGCCGTGGCGGACATGACTGGTGGTCGCTATTATGTTGTTCAAAATGGCGACTCTTTGTTCTCGATTGCACAAAAGTATTCAACAAGTGTTTCTGAGCTTCAACGTACGAATAACATCAAACGTAAGACCAAATTGAAATTGGGTATGAAGTTGAAAATTCCGGGAACTGGAGATAGCTCTTCGGCTCGTGAAGTTGCGAAAAACAAAGTTCATGTCGTTAAAAAAGGCGACAACTTGACTGACATTGCGGCGAAATACAATGTGTCTTTGAATCAGTTGAAACAAAAAAATAAAATTCGCAATCCCGCAAGTTTGATCGTGGGAGCAAGATTAGTGATCCCGACATCTGAAGCGAACTAAAGTGCAGCGAAAAAAATAGATTTAAATATAAAACCCCACTTTGAAAAAAGTGGGGTTTTTGTTTTTTTGGCCGGTCGGGTGGAAGTTCTTAAGGTTCTTGAAAGAGGCCATTAAGCTACCAGTGGAGGTGATTATGGCTGTCGGCCCCACGGTATACACTCTTGGATACGAAGGTTGCGATATTGATGAATTCATCGCCGGTCTTAAGAAAAATAAAATCCGTCGTATCGTGGACATTCGTCGGACTCCCGTCAGTCGTAAAAAAGGTTTTTCCAAGAATATCCTGGCCGCTGAATTAGCCAAATACGACATTGAATGTTTTTATATGGGGAAGGAGCTCGGCGTTCCCTCAGAGTGGCGTAAGGCTCAGAAAGCGCATAAGATCACCCGCACGAAGATGTTCTCTGACTACACCCATAAGATCCTGCCGAAGCATTCTAACGACATTAGCTACCTTATGACCGTCGTTAAAAAGAAAGGCCGTACGGCTTTGTTATGCTACGAAAACGATGCTTTGGATTGTCACAGGCATTTTTTAGCTGAAGAAATGAAGAAACACGATAAGAGACTTAAAATAGTTGATATCAGTGTTTTACCGACGGAAAAAACGTTGGGCTTGATGAAGAGTGGATTTCGCAGGGCTGCTTGAAATAAAAGTGCCTGCAAGGAATCTTCAGTGATAACTCGCAGGCTAAGGGGAATGAAACCAATCCTTGTATGTATTGATACCTTCCATATGCACACCTCTGATTCCTCAGGTGACTCATGACCTTTGGCAACTGGCTGGCA
>JBJTMR010000090.1:0-2502 GCA_046070625.1 Bdellovibrio sp.
ATCGCTGACGCCCGTTGAAGTCATCTCTTTCACTTGTTCAATATGAACGTGGAAGGTGACACCTTTCATATTCAAATCCAAAAGTTCGGCATTCACGCTGTCTTTCAAAAGCTCCGCACCTTTTAAACGGCGCTTGTGCAATTCGAGCCCAAGAACTTCCAGTTCTTTAAACAGAATGGCTGCTTCTTTCTTCAAAGATTCGATTTTTACATCAGAGTTCTGTAGATTGGAAATCTCGATTTCCATTTCCATCAAAGCTTTCAAGATGTCATTTACAGAAGAACCATATTTCTTTTGCAGCTTACGCAAGTCACTGAGGCGGCTTTCCACTTCGTCCAAACGTTGTGGGTCGGCATCGATTTTATTTGCATACTGACGAAGCTCATAAATGGTTTCGTCAATCAAAGCTTTAGCTTGTTCTAGGTTTTCGATTTTCGCTGCGATCTGCGGATCGACATGGGAAATATCCAGGCCCTTTTTTAGAACCGCATTCAAGCGGCTGATCGCGGAATCATCATCCGTGTAAAGAGCTTCTTCGGCTTGATCGACAAAGGAACCAATACGAGTCGAGTTTTTAAGTTTTTTAACTTCGACTTCCAACTCCAGATCTTCCCCCGGGGACAGATCCAGATTCGCGATTTCATCACGTTGATAGATCAAAAAATCCAAACGCTGAGCTTTTTGTTTAGCATCGCTTTCAAGTTTTTTGATTTCTGCAAAGATACCGTAATAGCGATTGTACTTTTCCGTGAACAACAAGCGTTTATCCCAAGTACCCGCGTATTGATCGAGCAAATCAAGGTGATAGCCCTTCGACATCAAATTGCGGTTTTCATGCTGACCCGTCATTTCGATCAAGGGTGCTGAATGGCCGGCAAGTTCTACCAGGGGAGCGACAATGTCACGCAAGCTATTTAAAGTACTCAGGCTGCCATTCAAATAAACCTTCGACTTATCACCCGCACTTAGAACGCGACGGACGATCAACGTGTCTTCGTCGATATCAATGCCCATATCTTTCAGGTTGTTCTGAATATCGATACGTTTGCTGATATCAAAAGAACCTTCAATCGTAGCCTGGGAAGCACCCGTGCGAATGGTATCGCTGGAGCCTTTGCCGCCCATAAGTAAGGATAAGCTTTTTAAAAGAACAGACTTACCCGCACCGGTTTCACCGCTCAGGATGTTTAATCCGTCTTTGAACGTGATGTGCAAGTTTTCGATAATCGCAAAATTTGATACTTTCAGCTCAAGTAACATGAATTAGCTCCGGTCTCCGAATTTAAGTTTTTCGCGAAGAAGGTGGAAGTAATTGTGATCCGGATGGCGAACCATCCAATGATCGTAGCAAGAACGAGTTAAGACCACTTCGTCGTCAGCCGTGATCTCAGCAACCTTCTGGCCATCCACAATGAAGTGGGCCTTTTGGGTATTGCCGTCCAGTTTAAATGCCAAATTGCATTTATCCGGGAAGATCAGGGGACGAGAAGTTAAACTGTGAGGCGCCACAGGTGTAACCACCAACACTTGCGCTTCTGGGTGCAAGATCGGCCCACCAGCTGCCAAGTTGTAAGCCGTGGAACCTGAAGGACTGGCGACGATGAAACCATCGGCCTTCACTTCACTGACCAGGAATTTGTCGGCATAAATGGCGGTATTGATCAATTGGCTCATCGAGCCTCTTTCGATCACCACGTCATTCAGAGCATGGAATTCCCCACGAGTTTTACCTTTGCGTTGAATTGCCGCAAAGATCATAGAACGTGGGCGCAGTTCCATTTCGCCGTTAAGAGTTTCTTGAATCGTCGCAAACGCGGTGTCTGTGTTATGTGCCGTTAAAAAGCCCAAGGATCCCATATTAAAACCTAATATAGGAATGCTACGGCCCTCAAGGACGCGCACGGCACGCAAATAAGTTCCGTCACCACCTAAAACAATTACCAGTGAAAGCTCATCCAGTTGTTTTTTGGCTTTCGCAAGCTTTGTTCCCGGAACCAGTTTTTGTCCTGGTGCCGTGAAAACTTGGTGGCCTTGCTGTTTTAAAAACTCAGCCACTTTTTTTGCCAGCGCCACCGCCTGGGTGGTCTCTAAACGATAAACCAAGGCGATGTTGCTTTTCTCAGGAAGCGCTAAACGATTGCGAGCAGTTTTCGCGCTGTTCTTTGCGACGGGCTTCTTCATTAAATCAATCCATCACGGCGAAGAAGTGCGTTTGGATCCGGTTCACGACCGCGGAATTTTTTGTAAAGATCCATAGGGTGTTCTGTGCCACCTTTGCTTAAGATAAATTCTTTGAACTTACGAGCAACTTCTGGACTGAACAGACCTTCTTCTTTGAAGTATTCAAAGGCATCGGCATCTAAAACTTCGGCCCATTTGTAAGAGTAATAACCTGCAGAATAACCGCCCGCAAAGATATGGCTAAAGCTGACAGAAGAGTTCGTGCCCGGAACTTTCGGGAACAAACGAGTTTCGGCTGTCGCCATTTCTTCAAAAGCATCC
>JBJTMR010000091.1:0-7977 GCA_046070625.1 Bdellovibrio sp.
GTAGTGCGAGTATTATATCTGATACAATCATTCTAACGGCTGCACATTGTATGGACCACGCATATAAATCGACTGCGGATGTTAGTGGTTTATGGGTCTACTTTTCGAATAAAGTTCCCTCGATAGATGACGTCCTGCCAGATAACCTTCTTCGTAAGGCGGTCAATGGAGTGGTGCACCCAGAATGGGGGGACGCAATCGAAAAAGTGAATGCAGGTCTGAATAATATTAATGATATTGGAATCTTAAGCTTTTCGGGTGGCCTGCCACAGAGTTTTGTCCCTGCCAAATTAGTGGATTCTACGACCGTTCTCGTGGCACATCAAAAGATCACCGGGGCTGGTTTCGGCTTTGTAAGTATTTGGCCTCGAGAACAAGTCCGGGGGGATGACGAGGATAATTTTCTAAAAACATCGCAGCTGAAATGGGCGACTTTTGAAATCACTGATCCAAATTTTGCTGAAAGAGAATTCTCGGCAAACGATCCGAATAAAAGACAGTTTGTGTGCGTCGGAGATTCAGGTGGTCCCATGTATGTCCAAGATTCAAGTGGGCAACTTCTATTAGTAGGAATTATTGTTCGAGGAACATTGATAATAAAGGAATTTAAGGAAATTATGTGTGGAGAAAATATTTATCAGATCTTCACAAAGATCAGTGCTTACCTTGACTGGATCTCTTCCGAGTCAAAAAAACTGAATGATGAGTTGTCGGGTTCTTAGCAGTAACAATCGTATAAAATTAAGGAAGAGAAATAATTGCTCAAATTCTATACACGAGAAGGGCCATATAAATACTTCTGATAAGTTATATTATGTAACATATACTATGGGTGTGTCTTTGATTTCGGTGTTTTTTATCTTTTAAATGCTTTATATTAGATCTGAGGTATTTGTTCTGATTCGGCTGATTTCATCACGGATGAACTGATGATTCCTGATTCCATAGCCTCTGGCCACTTCAAATAGCCCTTTCTGGACCTCTTTTTAAAGCATGGGCTCCATAGTAATCGAAACCACCATCAAATAACCTAGATTCTAAAGCGTTCTTTAAGGGTCTTCTTTCGTGATCCGTAAAACACATCGAAATACCTACCAAAATCCTCGGTTTTTTTTAGGGTCTTTTTTGAAGCTTCAAAAAAACGATGCGATTTAAGCACCAAGAATCCTATCTTTTTGAGCTGTATTTCGGTGTATTTTCAATGTCTCAAAGAATACGGAAATATCCTTCTTGTGCTTTAAGGGCTCGTCGCCATGGGGATTTGTCTGAGTTTATTAAAGACGATTTTAGAATGAATTCGAAATTATAAACTTAATAACGAAATCTAAACTGATGCTTTCAAAGCAAAAAAAATAACTTAAAAGCTCAAATTAAACTTAAAAATCCAAACTGATTTCTTCGTCCAAGTATTTGAAATCAAATAGTGATCATTAGATTTGAAATGACTTTAAAGATGGCGTTGAAATATGTAGAAATAAAAATGGCCGGATTAAATCCAGCCATTTTGTAAGACTATCTTAAGTCTGTATATCATTATGTTTCAATGATCTTTGCGAATTATTCCGCAGTCCATTCTTTAAAGCCGTTTTTAACAGCTCCATCGAGGTCCTTGCGGTCGATTTCATAGACATTGCAGTTACCTGTTGGGCTTCCACAAAGTTGAATACGCATCATACCGTCGTTTTTATTCTCGCTGGAATAGACTTGGATATCTTTAAGGTCTTTTTGCATTTCAGCCAGGGCGATTTTCTTACCCTGACCACACTGTAAAGATCCATCTGCTTTAAATACTTTTACGCGTTCTGATGATGAAGATTTAACCACAGAAGCTCCTGCTTGAGTTGCTGTTTGAGATTTTCTTTTTTCAGCGCCGCAATTGCCATGAGAACATGCTGCCAAAACTACCACTGGAAGAAAAAGAGCTAATAACTTTGACATAAAGTCTCCTAGTTTAAGTAATTGCGACGAACCCATTGAGCATCAATAGCCCAAAGATTCGCTTCGCCAGAAATGAAATAAACGCGATTATTCTTTTCATCAATCTGTGGCGTAGAAAGAATGCCTCGACCTGGCTCCATGCTACCTAAAACTTTACCCGTATTGGCGTCTAAGAATCTCAAGCTCCCCTGGGACTCCCCGAACACCAAAATACCTTTTAAAAGTTTCACTTGGGTCGCAATACCGTCGTTCAGCTTGTAGCCCCAGATCTTATCGCCATTGCTTTTCTTAAGGGCAAGGACGTCACCGTTTGTCGTTGCAAAGTAAAGGCGGTCTCCAGAGATCGTCACGGCATTATATCCACCCTGATCAACTCTCCACAAAACCTCACCTTTATCCGCAGAAACACAGTAAAGCTTGTCATCATACCCAGCGATATAAATTTGATCGCCATCGACGATCGGACTTGCATCGATATCACGGAAACGTTTGTTACGATTTAATTGAAGATCCCAAACAACAGATCCTGTTTTAGCATTGAAAGCCATCATAGAACCGTCGGAAAAACCCACAAATAATGTTCCATTGCGAAGTGCAGGTTTGCTGCCCCCGCGAATAGAAAACTGAGACGTGTCTTGACGTGAATACAACCAAACTTGCTGACCTGTGGCTGCATCTAAAGCATAAAGAACGTTATTTCCAGCAAGGAAATACACGATGCCTTCATCCAGTAAAGGTTCTGATAGATTTTCTGCTTTTGTGGCAAAAGACCATTGAATGCGTCCTGTGCTTGCTTCCAGGGAATAAAACTTCCCATCGCTGGCACCCACAAAGATGCGATCGCGGATAGCTGTAGCGCTCGGCTCGACACCGTTACTGATCGGTGTTCGCCACTGTAAGCGACCTGTCTCTTTAGAATACGCTGTCAGACCATCAACACCATTTCCTTGGATGATAAGATCACCCACAATTAACGGAGTCATACGGTTGATTTTACGGAAACCTAGGTTGTCTTCCGCAGTTGCGCGACGAACCCAGGCTGTTTTAACTTCGAATTCTCTTTTGCTGTTATTAAGAGAAGCCCACTGATCCTTGGTATTTTGAATCGTCGTGCATCCCATCAATAACATGGCCAACGGCCATAGACGTAGAATCTTCATGAGTCTCCTAGAGATTCTTTTTCGCTTTCAAAAGGCGAAGATATTTGTTCGCTTCACGAGCTGCCGCGAAATCAGAAGTGTTTGGATCTTCTTTTTTTGCGACGTCCATATAAAGTTGCTCAGCCTTAGCTGCATCATTCATAGACTCATAGCAAACACCTTGACGGATTTTTGCTTCATCATGAGCAAAAGCGAAAGACTTGCTGGAAACAATCGTTTGCCATTTTTCAACAGCCGCCTTGCAATCACCTTTATCAGCAAAAACATTGCCCATTTGCATGTAAATCAAGGCAGAGATTGCATCTGATTTATTCAACCCTGTTTCAACTTTGCTCAAAGCGGCCAAAGCCTCATCATGCTTTTTGTAAGTCACATAGATGTCAGACAAATTCAAAGCAGCCATTTGACCTGCTTTTGTTTTCGGAGCATCAGCGATCATACCTTCAAAGCCTGTGATAATAGTTCCATAATCTTTTTGGATATCGCCCGTCGCTTTTTTAGCTGGATCTGCGGCAGGAGTTGGTTTTTTGTTTTTTTGAGAAACTGCGGCAACTTCCGCACGAGCTGCTTCATCAAAACCACGTTTTTTCTCTGTGTAAGCTTTTTCTACAGAGAAGTATTTTTCTTGCTGGGCAACTTCTTTTTTCTCATTGGAGTAGTTCACAAAGGACCAAGCAATACCAACCACAATGAACACCGCAATTGCAGTGATAACCATTTTTGAATGGCTTGTTGTCCAAACAAAACCTTTACGCAATGTCTGTGTAACTTGATCTGGTGATTTCAAATCTTCTTTAGAAAGTTTAGTACTCAAGATATTCCTCGCTGTTAATAACTACTTAGACGCATAATTGTTGAACTCTCCCCTACTATAGTCAAGGCAACAACGCGCAGCGAGACAGAAAAGGTGCCTGCCTCTTTTTCCGAAAATGTAGCAGGCACCTTTTAGATAGTGCCAGGCCCTCTTTCTTGTTGCAGTGAAAAAAGAAAGGGGGCCTGGCACTATAAAAAAAGCTCGTTACTGGAGAGTAACGAGCTTTTGAGGTTTTACTGCTTCAGCCTATGCGACTGCCGTCGCGTCGGCTCTGCGGCCTACCGACCCTAGCGGTTGTAAACTTCTTTTAACGTCGTGAATGAACGTGAAGATTTACCCGGATGGCGTTGTTTCAAGCGACCAATTGTGTTGATGCGCTCTTCAGCCATGCGATCTGCTGCAGTGTGAGTCCCGATATTGTCGCGTTTTGCGATTTCGTAAACTTTCAGGATGTTGTCGTAAACGCGTTTTGTTTTTTCAAAAGCGCGCTCTGGAGAGTAACCTTCAAGTTCAACAAATACGTTCATCAAACCACCGGCATTGATAACATAATCTGGAGCGTACAAGATGCCCAATTCTTTCAATTGGTCACCGTGACGAGCTTCTGCCAAAAGATTGTTGGCACCACCAGCGATCACTTTTGTTTTGAACTTCGTGATGGATTGATCATTCACAATCGCACCCATTGCACAAGGAGCTAGGATGTCGCACTCTTGGAAAAGGATTTCATCTGGACTAACAGCTTTAGAACCGAACGTCTCAGCAATTCTTTTAGTACGAGCCATATCGATATCAGCAACTGTGATTTCAGCGCCTTCTTCTTTCAAGTATTTCACAAGGTTGGAACCCACGTTACCAAGACCCTGAACCGCGATGCGCATACCTTTTAAAGAGTCTGTGCCGAATTTTTCTTTCGCAGACGCTTTGATCCCCATCAAAACACCATGTGCCGTGTACGGAGATGGATCGCCAGAACCACCAAAGTCTTTAGGAATACCAGTTACCCATGGCGTTTCCATGTAGATATGCTCCATATCTTGAACTGATGTGCCCACGTCTTCAGCTGTGATGTATTTACCATTCAAAGAGTTCACGAATTGACCGAAAGCTCTGAAAAGACCTTCGGTTTTTTGAGTTTTTGAATCGCCGATGATAACAGCTTTACCACCACCCAAGTTCAAACCTGAAGCGGCTGCTTTATAAGTCATACCTTTAGAAAGACGAAGAACGTCGACCAAAGCCTCATCTTCATTTTTGTAGTTCCACATACGAGTGCCACCAAGTGCTGGCCCCAAAGATGTGTTGTGGATAGCGATGATAGCTTTAAGACCTACTGCTGGATCGTTACAAAATACGACCTGCTCGTGGTCACCATGCTTAGAGATCAACTCAAAAGTTCCCAAGGTAATTCTCCTTCAATTAGAATTGCCCCGGGATCATCAAACGAATTGAGTAAAAAGACTAGCGGTTACACCCAGCACTAGACGCGGGGCCGCCAAGAAAGGCGTTCCGCTAAGTCAATCCTACATTTTATCTGGAGCTGGCATACCTAGAACGGCCATACCTTGCTTTAAAGTAGCCCCAACGGCAGCACTCAAAGCTAAACGAGCTTCACGAGTTGCTTCGTCCTTTTCAGTCCCAATCGGACATTCATGATAGAAAACGTTAAAGCTTTTTGCCAATTCATACAGGAAAGTACAAATCGCTGCCGGCTTAAAGTTTTCTGCTGCCAGCGCAACGGCCGTATTGAAGCCAGACAAAGACTGCATCAATTGGCGCTCTGAAGGGTGTTGTAATAACGCCCAATTTACAGACGCAGAAGAGCGAGCAAACTTACGACCTAAAGATCTAATACGAGCATAAGAGTACTGAATGAACGGCCCGGACTCGCCATCGAGTTTTAACCATTCATTCATATCAAAGACGATTTTTTTATTGGTATCCATACGAAGCATGCCATAGAAAATAGCGCCCTTCGCGACTTGAGAGGCCACAAGATTAATGTCGTCCTGAGTCCATTCATTTTCATAACGACTCAAGTAATTCTTTTTAACGTGCGCTTCCATCCCATGAACAAGGTCTATTAATGGGACGATATTGCCCTTACGCGAGCTCATCGCGCCATCTGGCAACTCGACATAGTTATACTGAAGATGGTGGCAGTTTTTCGCCTGTTCAAAGCCCAACATCTCGAGCACACGGAAAACTTGTTTAAAGTGCAATGCCTGACGCATATCCACGATGTAAACTGACTTTTCAATTTGCACGTCTTGGAATTTATGACGAGCTAAAAGCAAATCTTTGGTCGCGTATAAACCCGTACCGTCGGATTTCAAAAGCATACAGAAACCAAGGTTTTCAGCTTCTAAATTCTTACCGATCGCGCCTTCCGATTTTTCAAGTTTACCTTCGGCATAAAGTTCTTTCACCCACGCTGCAGAAGGGCCATCCATTTCGGATTCAAAATACCATTCGTCAAATTGCACATCGGCCCATTTATAGACGGACTTCATCAATTGAATAGACCACTCGCGAGTTTCTTTCCACAAGTCGTAGTAAGCACCTTTGCCGGCTTCAAGCTCCTTCAAAATCGCCGTCAATTCTTGACGATTCAGATCCTCTTGAGGCGTGCCGTTTTGATCTTCCAAAAGCAAATTCGCCTTTGAATACATTCTTCCCAACCACTCGCCTTTTCCAATCTCTGGAACAGGTTCTTGGTTGTGCTTTTTCATATACCAAAGGCATTTCGCCACATGTGTTCCCATGTCTCCAGGGAATGTCGCAGACACGATCTCACGACCCGCATAGCGTTGCATGCGCACAATCGCATCACCCAAGCACAAGTTTCTCATGTGACCCACGTGAAGCTCTTTATGAGTGTTTGGCTGAGAATACTCAATCATCGTTTTGGGCGCTTTTTCTACCAATTGACGGGCGAAATAATCGCCACTCAAGATGGGCTCGATAACGTCTTTACCAAAAGATTCCGTGGAAAAAGTCAGATTCAAGTAAGGCCCGGCCGCTTGCGCCTTCACCAAGTTGTTATCCAACTCAATATTTTGCGCAATCTCAGCAGAAATCTGCGGAGGACCCTTTTTCAGAGTCTTTGCCAAGATAAAACAGCCATAAGCCAGGTCGCCCAAGTTTGATTGAGGAGGTTCCACTAAGGCCTTATAGATTTCATCTTCAGAAAGTGTTTGCCCCATTTTTGTGATCGCAGCTGCGATTTTTTGAGTGGCAAGGCGACGGATTGAATCGTGTTTAATCATAAGAACTTCCAAACTAAAAGGGCCATAGCCCCGCCAATACTTAAAGAAAGAATGAATATAGTAACTTTTTTGTGAAAATTCAGGTCTTTTTTAAGCCGACCGAGCTCATTTTCAAACTCTGCGCGTTCTAAAGCAAAACCATCAATTTTTGCATTTAAAACCTGAAGTTCGGCCTGCCGAACCGATCTTTCGCCATCAAGCTCCTGAAGTGCCTTTTGATGAAGAACCTGAGGGCTTTGATTGATGAAATAGTGGGGGGTTAAACCCGGGATTTTTTCCTGCAACGCTGAAAACCACTGAAGAGCACGCCAAATATGCGGTGGAGCTTCATCTCCCTGGCGAGTCCAGCGAGTCCAACTGCTTGGATCGACCATTAATAATTGACTCATTTTTCGCTGCGAAAGCCCCAAGTTTAAACGAATGGATTCCAAATCTCCCGTTTGACGACGGATGACAGCAACCTGGGCTTCATAATGCATTCTTAAAGATGTCTTTGAGCGGGGACCGACCTCCCCTCCATCTTCGACGGAGTAGTTGGGCTCCCCTTCCGGGTTTGATTCGTCAAACTGATGATTTAAATCAGGTAGGGGTAGGCCTGGGTATCCCCCCTCTTTAAAGCTCTCGTTTGAAACGTCCTTTTCAACCATGCCTAGATCTGGACCCTGCATCCCTACTCCCTTTAAAACCATTCTGGACTGTTGCATTTCACAATATTAGTATTGTGTTACGCATTGAAATACGTTGTGAAATACATATATACTTTAAAAGGTTCAGTTCCGCAGTCAAGCTAAGTGTT
>JBJTMR010000092.1:0-1994 GCA_046070625.1 Bdellovibrio sp.
GCCAAAGTTCCCGTGTGCCGTTATGACCGGGTGGGAAATGGTGTTGTCGCCCGAGTTTTAAATGAACAATATTCCGAAGTCGTGATGGATCGCGGAGTTCCTTTTGATGAAGGCTATGTGGTGCGTCCTCGTTGAGGAAATCCGATCTTCGGGCTCTCTAATGCGTAATAATTTTCATTCAGCCTGAAGGTGGTGTGTTTCGAATTATAAGCACAAGACTTCATCCGAAAGTTCTTTTGTGGGCAAAAAGGGAAGCTAAAAAAAGAGGTGTAGGCTATCAAACTGTTATCAATGAAGTCTTGATGAAAGCGGTGGCATAAAAAAGGGACCTTGTGAGGTCCCTTTTTATATTAGAAACTTGCAACAGCTCCCAAAGTAAATATGCTTGCGTACTCAGTGCCATTGCCATCTTCATCTTTAAAAGATTTTTGATCAGCGTGATCAGCACGGTATTCGGCGTAAACTTTGAAGTTGTCGTTCAACGCGATTTTGTCCGTCAAAGTCAATGAATCAACTTTATCAGCAGAGCCGTAAACATTCGTTCCGCCTTCTAGCAAATGCATTGCTCCACGGACCATTTCGTAACGAACACCAAAGTTATTCATCCACAATTTGTAAGTAATGATGGCACTTGTGGAATCAGACCAGCCAGCTACGCCTGCATCTGGAGTTTTTGTACGAGCATCGTAAGTCACAGCAACCAAAAGGTCGTCGATGATTTTATAAGACGCCCAAACGCTAGACGCTGTGTTTTCGGCTCTGTCGGCAGGAAGCTTACCGTCTTTTCCGAAGAAGTAACCAGCAAACCAAGTTACTGGACCTAGCAAGCCTGTTGCGGAAACTTCAGTTGTCTTCGTTGGTTTATAGTCATCGCCGAACACGTTGTAAGTAGATTGATTGTAAGTTGAAACCGTCGCCGTCAACCAGTCACCCGCGATATATTTTGCGCGAAGACCTTCACCGTAGCCAGGAATGATCGCTTGATACGCGATGGAGTTGCCATAGAAGGCATTTTCAGACTTCAGCAAAGATTCGTAACCCATTGTCGTTAAGAAACGGCCGAAACCGATGTGCAGGTTTGGAAGGGCTTTATAGAAAACTTCGATTTGGTCTAGGGTGCCAAGATCAGATTTGCTATCAGCAAGCGCTGCATTTGAATAGGTGGTTGGAGCGTAAACTAAGCGTGAAAGGAAAGAGATTTGCTCTGTTTCTTTTTTCAAAAGGATCTGAGCGATGTTCAAACGATATGTATCGTTTTCAGCGGCACCAGTAAAAGCGATTGGATTTTCTTTGCTGGATAAAAAGTTGTAATCAAAAGCAACTTCTCCGTTCACAGTTATTCCGCTGATGTCAGCTGCATGGGAAGAAACTGAACTCAGTAAAAGTAACGACACTATATAGATACATGCGCGCACAAAAACTCCTTCATATTGTGGTAGTTGTAGAAAGTCTAAGACTAAGGTCCAGTTTGTGTAACGTAAAAAGATTGTTAACTAGACCATCATCTAGTGCCAAAAGTCTGAATTGGAGTTTCGCGTCATCAGTTTCTGTTGCTGAACAGTTCACAAAAAAACAGTGAAGAGAAAAATCCAAAAAAAACAAAGCAAACAAAGAAATTTGCTTTGCGTTTTGTCCCCATAAAAGTCGCTACAGATAAGGATTTGATAGGTTCGTGAGGACATCTAGTCCAGGTCTTTTTTTGAAGGAAACATAAAAATTTATGCTATTTTTTTGTGCGCAGTTTTGCGAAGTATTTACTCCATTTTTCAGGGCATCAGTGTGTTGGGTGCGATTTTTGTTGTTGATCTTGATCTTGGTCCTAATTAGCATTTTTTGTGTAAACGATAACTTTTAACGGATTTAGAAGTTCAGAAATTGCAACGTTTTGAAAGGATGCAACAATGAAAAAATTATTAGCAATCGCAGCGACTCTTGCAGCTAGCTCAGCTTTCGCAGGTGTTAAATTGGAAGTTCGTTCTGATTATGTTAACACT
>JBJTMR010000093.1:0-11824 GCA_046070625.1 Bdellovibrio sp.
GCATTTGCACTTTGATACAGAGTTCACTTGGCCTTCGGTGGATTTACCGATCCTGGGTACCAAAGGAACCTGTTATGGACTTTCAAGTCATTTTGGTATTTTGGCTGATGGAACCGTGGTCCCTTGTTGCCTGGACAAAGAAGGTAAAATTCCCTTAGGAAATGTCAAAGACGAGAAAATCGAAGCGATCTTAAATTCCGATCGTGCGCAAAAAATTCTTAAAGGTTTCAAAGACAACAAGCTGGTGGAAAACCTTTGCCAACGCTGCCAATACATCACGCGCTTTTCTTAAGTCTTAGCGACATAAGGACTGCAAAGCCTGCCATCCCGGTTTCACTGCGGGCTCTGTCGGCGCATCGTCTGCGTTTGGTTCAAACTGATTGAGCAGATCATTTTCATAGCGAAGACAATCCCGCTTTTTAAAATCTTTCTCTGCGGGAATCGACTCATAGACTGCCACCATTAAATCCATATAGGCGTCATCGCGCGCGGATTGAGGCAGGCCGTTGTCACGCAACATCGTGATCTCATCCACCACCCGCGAAAGCACTTTGAATTTTTCATGATTGTTTTCGTTGCTTCCAAGTTCTTTATTAAGGGCCGCAACGTAACTATCGACCTGCACTCTTAAGGACACGCCATGAGAAGCCGGAAACTCAATGCGCAAAGGCACCGCCGCAAATGAAGACCCCGAGACAATCATGATAAAAATTATGATCCATATCTTCATGGGCACCCCCATATATCTATTTTAAAAGCCGCTTGGCATTTTTCAATAACAGCCCGACGAAAAAGAACAAAGAACAAACCTTAGAACTGTGTCTTCACAAAAAAACGGTCCTAGGTATGAACGGGATAATACATGGCCAATCGCACAAATGGCGCAGCACGCATGAGTTCAAGTGCACAGAGATCCAGCTGTGCGCGGGGCACAATATAGTTATTTCATTGATCCTTACATATCAGAAATGTACCCCTATTAACGTGTAATGCGTAAAGGAGATTTAAGCATGAAACAACTTGGGTTACTTCTTTTGAGTTTCTTTGTTGTGGTTTCCGCAAAAGCCGCTGTTTGGAACAATGTCAATGAGTGGTCCCCGGTATGGGAAGAACGCTTTGCTGAGTGGGTTCGCACCTCTTGGCAAATTGATTTCTTTGCTCGCAAAAATCTGCCAAATGGCCAAAGCAATCCATACTATGGATTGCGCACAGATTGCGCGGATACAGTTTATTCCGCGCGAATCATTTTTGCTTACGAAAACAGTCTCCCCTTCGTGATGCAAGACCCGACAGCCGCCGGTCGCACTCTTTCCAACAAAATGACTCGCTTTGATTCGCTCAATGATTCCCGTCGTATCAAAAGTTTTTTGAACTACATGTATGACATGGTCAGCACAAAGTCCTTACCCAACGACACTTACCCGGTGGCGATATCTCGCGAAACTGTGCACTCTGGTGGTTTGATGCTGACAACCGCGAAAAACCATCACTCGTGGAGCATCAAAGAGATTCTCCCTATTGGAGTTCCTTACTTTGTTTTCAACTCAACAATTGGAGCCACTTCAGGATCTATTTTGCAGCAACGCCAATCTTGGCCCAATCCTGAATGGGTTTTTGAAGGCAACACCAGCCCCACTGGAAACGCCGGTTTCCGTTACTGGAGACCCGCCGCTTATCTCAACCAACCTGTTTGGAATACTCCGGGATACAGCGAAGAACAGTATCGTGTCCCTATGAATAAATGGGTCCGTTACGCACAAAAGCGTTTGGCTTTAAGCCACGAAACGGATGAACAAATGATGACTCGTCTGACTCGCACTGTGTGTGATGGGTTCTCGACCCGAGTCAGTGCCGTCAACGACGGCTTGGCTGCCCTAAGTGGTTTAAACGGTTGCATGAGTTACGAAATGTACGACACTTACTCGACGCCAAATCGTGACCAACGTGTTTTTGATGACATGGTGAGTTTGCGTAAAGCTTATCGCGAAGTTCTGTCTTTGAATGACGGCAGAGAATTAAGCGACAGCATGAAAGCCCAGTTGAATAAGGTCTTCCCGTTCATAACAGAATCTATCAAATCAGAAACTGCAAAAATGAGAGTTCAAGACTTTACTGCGGCTTCTATTTGCGAAGTTCAATACATGCCTGGCCAGTCTATGGATTTGGCCGAGTTCAAACGCCGTTTATTCGCAGGACTCATCTCTAACAATCCTATGGACAGCGGTCCTTACCGTTGGGGTCAGCTTCGTGGACCTTCGCAGCGTGCAAGAAGCTGCCAATCATGGGACATTTGGAAGCCTAACCTGAATCAATAAAAGGAAATATGGAACCGATTAAATTCAAAACGTGGTTAACGTGGGCACTGATCTTGTTTGCTCTGGGTGTGCTCGCTGATTATTATTTTTTGCATATTCTTTTCCATGAAAAACCTGTGAACAGTCCTAATGCGATGGTTTCAGCAACGAATGGAACCATCTCAAGCCCTGAGACTGCAGGAACCCCAACTGCTCCGTCGCTGCCTTCTGTAGAATCGGAATCGGAACCAGATTCCACACCACGCAAAGACAACTTTCTTGAAAATCTAAAAAAATGCGCCCCGGAAATCGCGGCCCAAGCCGTGGCCACCCCCGAAGCTTTGATGGAATATCTTAAAAAATCCGTCGGCATTAAATCAGAAGATATCACGATCGAAAATTATCACATCACCTTGAACGACGGTTCCCAACGCCGTATTCACGTAGTGGCTTCAGACAACACCAACTCTCCGAATAAAAAAGAACTTCGTTTCTTTAAGCTTGATGCCGAAGGATACCCAGAACGTCTGCCGTTGAAGCCCGAGGAAACACTTCAGTCCCTGTTAGCACTTGGAACTTTACAACATCGCGAAGTGAAGTCT
This sequence comes from Bdellovibrio sp., assembly GCA_046070625.1. Lineage (GTDB taxonomy): Bacteria > Bdellovibrionota > Bdellovibrionia > Bdellovibrionales > Bdellovibrionaceae > Bdellovibrio. The sequence continues at coordinate 2,897 of JBJTMR010000093.1, forward strand.
CAGTTGAACCTCAAAGATGACACGTCTGTGAGCCTGGAAACCCACGACAACAAAGTCTATGAATTCCAGTACACTAATCACAACCATGTTTTATCTTGCCGCCTAAAAGAGTGTCAGTGCCCTTAAGCAAGGATCTAGGTCCAGGGGAAATCTCGTAATTTAGCTCTTCCCCTATCAAACTACAAAGCCTCGGGGTTACAATAACCCTACGAGGCTAAGATGCAGTTGCACCGTTCTTTTCTTCATGACCGAAAGTTGTGGGTTTATTACTCGCTCTTTTTTTCCGGATGTTTGGTTTTAGTTTACCAAGCTCAAGGCTGGTCTGCATTCGGCGATTCTGTGAATTTCCTCTGTTTTCTATTTCTGATGAATGGACTTCACGTTCGCCGTTTCATCAACATCCTGGAAAATGCCGTCCTGGTCACCATCGGCTACATTCTTCCCCTGCTAATTAGAAATTCTTTGAAATTATCTTATGCCGAAGCCCCGTCGGCGACTGACTTTGCCAAACTGGGGCTCGTTTCCAGCGCGACAACGATTGGGCTGGGGCTGCTTTTTACCACCGTGGGCTTTACGCTGAAATATCTACTTAAAAAGATCTTTAAAATGCGAAAAGGCCGTATCACTACGGCCTCTTTAAGTCAGACAAGAAATTCTGAATCCTAATCCCCAGTCGTTCCACTGACCTGAGCCGCTTGGAAGCGATTTTGTTCTGCCATCACTAAATCCGACAATTCACGTTTTAAATTATTAAACGCGACGTCCGAAGGATTTCGTGGACGCGGAACTTCGACCATAATATCTTTCTTCACCGTGCCGGGGCGATAACTCATCACCACGATACGATCTGCCAAATAAATGGCTTCTTCCATACTATGAGTAACAAAGACGATCGTCTTTTTAGTTTCCTGCCACAGCTTCAACAACTCATCTTGCAAGCTTCGACGAGTCAACGCATCCAAGGCTCCGAAAGGTTCATCCATCAGCATGATCGGCGGATCCAACGCCAGCACGCGAGCAATCGCCACACGTTGTCTCATCCCGCCTGAAAGATCTTTCGGGAAACGATCCCGGAACTCTGTCAGTTTTAATTTCTTTAAAAGATCCTCAAGCACGGATTCGATTTTTTGGGGATCGGCTTTTTTAATTCTTAAACCAAAGGTGATATTTTCTTCCACCGTCATCCAAGGGAACAAGGCGTACTCTTGAAAAACCATCCCGCGATCGGGACCGGGCATTTCAACCGACTGACCTTCGACCAAAATATTCCCTTCCGTAGGCAAAGAAAATCCGGCGATGGCATTTAACAGCGTACTTTTGCCACAGCCCGAAGGCCCCAACAAACATAGGAACTGTCCCCGAGGGATCACGAAGTCGATATCTTTAAGGGCAATCACATCCTGCTGTTCTGCGCCCTTAAAAATCTTATGAACGTGCTGAATTTGAATTTGTGTTTCGTTATTCGCCATTACTCAAGACCTCTGTGCCAACGAAGTAAATAGTTATTAAGACGATCCACCACTGTGTCGATAGCAAGTCCCAACAAACCAATTGAAAACATTCCGGCTATAATCTTATCTGACCAGAAATATTCGCGCGCTTCCAAAATGCGATACCCCAAGCCACTGTTCACTGCGATCATTTCGGCCACGATCATACAGATAAAACCTGTTCCGATCCCGATTCGAACGCCGCTTAAGATGTAAGGCATTGCAGCTGGGACAATAATTTTTCGGAACATCAAGAAACGCCCCGCACCCAGGTTTAATCCGGCCCGAATATAAATCGAATCCACAGCTCGCACACCGACGATGGTATTCATCAAGATTGGGAAAAAAGCACCCAACGCAATCAAAAAAACGGCCGGTGGATTTCCCAATCCAAACCACAAGATTGCCAGCGGAATATAGGCAATCGGCGGAATCGGACGCAATACTTGCACCAAGGGATTGAAGTAATCATAAACCTTCTGGCTAGCCCCCATCAGCAGCCCCAAAGGCAAAGCCAACACGCCCCCAATCAAACAACCCAAAAGCACACGATGAAAGCTAGCAAATAAATCCGCCAAGAGCTCTCCAGAAAAAATCCACGACAGTCTTGAGTGTTGAGCGGGATCAAATGGCTCCATCGGCAAAAGATACTGATACCAACGAACAATCACTGCCGACGGCGCGGGTAAAACCTGAGGATTCACCCAACCGATTCGCACCACAAGTTCCCACAAAATCAAAGCAACTGCTGGAACCCAAATACCTTTGATTCGCGAAAGGAATCCGCCATTTGATTTCTTCACTCTACTTTACTCCCAAAGACTTTTTTGCATCCGCTAGAATATCCAATTTCACCCAGTCTGCGGCTTTCGGTGGAGTTTGCATACGACCCACACCAAATTTCTGCATCATATCGGTTGTGATCTGAATGTGATCCACTGTCAGATCATAAGTATACGGAGAGTTGCCAATAGCATCTTTGAAGTCTTGTGCCGTGATTTGTCCTTTAAACATTTTTTCGGTCACGAACTTTTCAGCCACTTCCGGTTTTTCGATAAATGTTTTTGTCGCTTCGACAAAGCACTTCATAAAGCGCTCTGCAACGGGACGTTTTTCATTGTACATTTTTTCCGTCATCACCAAGGTACGAATAGGTTCACCCATTGGTGTGTCGTAAGGTTTCATCAGCTCGACACCCCAACCTTTGTTAATGGCTTGGGATGATTGCGGTTCACTCTGCGCCATCGCATCGATTTGTTTTGCTTGCAAGGCTTGATTCAAATCCGCGAAAGCCATGTACACGATGCGCACGTCTTTATTCGGCTGATCAGACCACGTCAGATTATTTTTGGAAAGCTCTGCCAGTAACAACAGCTCTTGGGCTCCCCCGCGGGCCACGCCCACTTTTTTACCTTTAAAGTCTTTGATGGATTTAATATTAACATCGGGGCGAATGACGATACGTGCGCCACCCTCAGCGAACCCGGCCACGGCAAAGATAGGAACCTTGCTGGCGCGTCCTGCAATCGCGGCATCTGCGGCGCTCGCAGCGACGTCAATTTCCCCAGCGATAATTGCTGGCATAATATCGATGCCTTTGGCAAAGACACGTTCCTGAACTTTCAGATTATATTTCCCACAGATCTCCGTCATGTAGCTGATCGCTCCATAGTGAGCGAACTTCAAATTCCCTACGCGAACTAAATCGGGGCCTGCAGCTTTTGCGGACAAATTGAAAAAGAGAGATGCGACTAAAACAGATGAACAGAGAACAAGATTTCTTGGTTGCGGACTCATAATGCCTCCATATTCATGAATATGGTCTGCCCAATGGCAGAGGAAAGCAAACAAGTTTTCTATGAGATCATGCAGTCTCTGCCTGAGATGAAATCTACCCGGCAGAGACGCAAAATAAAATTACATAGGAGTCTTAAATTTATTGCGGAACTAACTATAGCCAGCAGCTATTTACGCCGCGTTCTTTTGCGACTTCATGTGCCAGTTCATAGCCTGCATCCAGATGTCTGAATACACCCATCGCTGGATCTGCAGTCAAAACTCGTTCAAGGCGTTGTGCCGCTTTTTCAGTTCCGTCCGCAACGATAACTTGTCCCGCATGTTGGCTGTAACCCATTCCCACACCACCACCGTGATGCAAACTCACCCACGTTGCTCCACAAGCAGTGTTCACCATGGCATTTAACAACGCCCAGTCACTGACTGCATCGGAACCATCTTTCATCGCTTCTGTTTCGCGATTTGGGGACGCCACAGAACCGCAATCCAAATGGTCACGGCCAATAACGATCGGAGCTTTCACTTTGCCTTCAGCAACTAGTTTGTTAAGCATCAAACCGGCTTTGGCGCGCTCGCCATACTCAAGCCAGCAAATACGTGCCGGCAAACCTTGGAACGCAATGCGCTCTTCCGCCATATCCAACCAACGCAAAAGATCTTTTTTGTGCGGGAACAATTCTCTCATCGCATCGTCAGTCACTTTGATGTCGTTTGGATCACCAGACAATGCCACCCAACGGAAAGGACCAGAACCTTTACAGAACAATGGACGAATAAATGCTGGCACAAACCCTGGATAATCAAAGGCATTCGTCACACCCGCTTCAAGAGCACGTGCACGCAAGTTGTTACCATAGTCAAAAGTCACAGCACCTTTATCTTTCATCGCCAGCATGCCACGAACGTGTTTTGCCATTGAGGCATAGGCGGCTTCTAAATATGCTTTTTGATCTTTTTCACGGAAAGTTTTTGCAGTTTCTACCGTGTAACCTTCAGGGATGTAACCCACTAATGGATCATGAGCCGAAGTTTGGTCCGTCAAAAGATCCGGAGTGAATCCTTTGTCGATCATTTGATGAATCACAGTTGCCATGTTGCCAAGCAGGGCGACGGATTTTGCTTCACCCGCGGCCGTGTATTTCTTAATGCGCGCAATAGCATCATCAAGATCTGTGGCTACTTCATCGATGTATTTTGTTTCAAGACGTTTTTGAATACGAGTCGGATCAACTTCAACCGCAAGTACGCAAGCACCGGCAAACACACCTGCAAGAGGTTGTGCGCCCCCCATACCACCAAGGCCCGCTGTCAAAATCACGCGACCTTTAAGATCACCGTTGAAATATTGACGACCAGCTTCGACGAACGATTCATACGTGCCTTGAATGATCCCTTGAGTCCCAATGTAGATCCATGATCCCGCCGTCATTTGGCCGTACATCATCAAACCTTTTTTATCGAGTTCATTGAACACTTCCCACGTCGCCCACTTAGGAACCAAGTTCGAGTTCGCAAGTAAAACTCTTGGCGCGTCTTCGTGAGTTTTCAAAATCCCGATCGGCTTACCAGATTGAACCAAAAGAGTCTCATCATTTTCAAGGTTCTTCAAAGCTTCCAAAATTTTATCAAAGCATTCCCAGTTACGAGCTGCCTTACCGATACCACCGTACACAACCAGATTTTCTGGATGTTCCGCGATCGAAGGATCTAGATTGTTTTGAATCATTCTGTAAGCGGCTTCTTGCAACCAGCCCTTACAAACCATTTTGCTTCCTGTTGGAGCTTTTACAACTCTTGACGTCGATGTCATAATTTCCCTCTTAATACATTAAAAAATAATTTAGTTCTGCTTCAGCTTCCGTGCCTTCCGGCACTGCAGCTCTGCTCGCTACCGCGAGCCGTCCGGCACTGCAGCTCTGCTCGCTAACGCGGGCCGTCCGGCACTGCAGCAGTGCACGCTGCCGCGCGACTACCACTCAAGTTGGCCGACTGCTTTTTCAACAACAGCCATCAACTCGCCGGAAACCATCATTGCTTTGATAGCTTCAACGTCTTTCGAGAAGATGCGATCTTCTTTAGCAAACGGAACTGTTTTACGAATATGTTCATGAGCTGCTTTAACAGCCGCGGCTGGTTGCAACGGAGCTAACAAGTCCAAAGCTTGAGTCGCAGACAAAAACTCCATCGCCACAACGTTTTCAGCATTTCTCAAGATCTGCGCAAATTTTCTTGCAGCGATTGTGCCCATAGAAACGTGGTCTTCTTTTTCCGCAGATGTCGGAATAGAATCCACAGATGCTGGATGCGCCAATACTTTATTTTCAGAAACTAAAGAGGCCGCTGCCACCTGTACGATCATGTGACCAGAATTCAAACCACCGTTTGGTGTCAAGAATGGCGGAAGCTCACTCATTTGTGTCGAAATCATTTTAGAAATACGGCACTCAGAAATGCTCGCTTGAGATGACAAGGCAATCGCTGCGAAATCCATCGCGTGCGCCACTGGCATCCCGTGGAAGTTACCACAAGAAAGAACTTTGTTCGCATCAGCAAACACGAGTGGATTATCTGTCGAAGAGTTGGCTTCAGTTTCCAAAGTTTTGACAACGTATCTTAAAGCATCTTTCGCGGCACCATGAACGGCTGGCATACAACGAAGAGAGTAAGCGTCTTGTACACGCGGATCGTTGACTGCGTGGCTTTCTGCAATCGGGCTGGTTGCACCCATAAGTTTAATCAAGTTACGACCTGTTTTACCTTCACCGGCGTGAGGGCGGCTGGCTTGGATCAAAGGATCGAATGGTTTTCTGGATCCTCTTAAGCCTTCCAAAGACATTGCCCCGGCAAGGTCCGCCAACCACAACAAACGGCGCATTTCCCACAAAGAAAGCAAACCGATAGAAGTCATCACCTGACAACCGTTGATCATCGAAAGCCCCTCTTTGGCTTTAAGCTCCAAAGCGGTGATGCCTTTTTCTTTCAACAACTCGGCAACGTGAACAATCTTGCCGTCTTTACCCCACGCTTCGCCTTCACCGATAATAGTCAAAGCCAAGTGAGAAAGTGGAGCCAAGTCACCAGATGCGCCCACAGAACCCTGGGACGGAACAACCGGGATGATGTCGTTGTTCAAAAATTCCAAAATCTTTTCAACAACAGTGGGACGAATACCGCTGTGACCTTTTGCCAAAGCATTCGCACGCAAGATCATCATCGCGCGTGTTTCAGTTTTCGTGAACGGCGCCCCCACACCCATGCAATGGGAACGGATCAAGTTGCGTTGCAGTTGCTCAATTTCCGCGTCAGAAATACGCACAGAAGAAAATGCACCAAAGCCAGTGTTCACGCCATACATCACTTCGCCGCTCGAAATGCGTCCTTCGATGTAATCGCGGGATTTTTTCATTTCAGCTTTTGCAGAAGCCGCCAGTTCAATTTTTGCAGAAGGATTGTGGGCAGCAGCGTACAGGTTTTCGAGGGTGATATTTTCACCAGTGATTTGCATAACGGAACTCCTTATTCGAAGGGTTCCGATCCTAGCAAAAAGGCCCTCAAAAAGGCACGCTCAGAGGCTTTCAACGCAGCGTGAGATTGTAAGTATCTCTCTCTAAAACGCAAAAAAGGATGGGTTTTAAGCCCATCCTTTTTATATCACTGCTGACTTTATTATTAGAACGACAAAGGCAATGACACAGACAGCATGTAAGAGCTGTGATCTAAGGTCGGACTGTTGACTGTCCCAGCATCGGTCTCGATTTTATCAATATTGTCTTTAAGGTATTCAAGATTCAAAGAGAGAAATGGCAAAGCTGTAAAACCGATACCAATTTTCGTTGTGGTACCAGATGATTTAGAATGTAGGGAATCTTCCATTTTCAATGTGCTAGAGAAACCATAACCTACCCAACCTCTTAACAAGATCGGCAAATCCACACCTGCAACAGCGTAATAAGTCGTACGCTTTGCATCGTAGTCACTGCCAGAATCTGGCTTGATTTGACCGCTCATACCCAAGTTGGCATCAACGCCCAACCAGAACAACATCGGCGCCGTCCATGCTAAACGAGCACCCATATTAGTGAATGCAGTTTTACCACTATTAGTACCACCGGAAGTCGTTCCCATTTCGTAACCAAGATAAGGTTCAATCATCACGCCTGCGTGTGCAGCACCAGAAAAACCTAAGAACAAGGCAATAACAAGCCACATCTTTTTCATTCTATTCTCCTTTTGTAACCCCAATGTATTTACGATTCCTTTACAATTCTGAGGGTGTGACAAGGACATGGTCAATGGCACTCGACATCCTCTAGCATTGAGCCCAGTCCAGGCAGGAGGCCTTATGTTACAGGGATTCAAAGGCGACAATGACTATTATGCATCTCTTCCTCGGAAGCGCATTGGCTCTGGGGTGCTACTTTTCTATAAGACGCAGCTCTTGATCGTGCAACCGGCTTACTCCTCAGGGTGGCTTTTACCTGGAGGTACGGTGGAAGCAGAAGAATCCCCTCTGGAAGGTCTAGTCCGAGAAATTCAAGAAGGTTTAGGTATCACGATCACCCCCACTCAAATTCTGGCCGTAGACTATGTCCACAATATCGATGTGAAAGGTGAATATATTAGCTTTCTTTTTGCTGCACAAAATTTGACAGAAAGACAGGCTCAAAAAATTCGCCTGGCATCCACTGACTTCAAAGAGTTTCGTTTTGTCGATGTAGATGTCGCGCTAGAACTCTTAACCCCCAGCGTGGCTCGTCGCGTGACTAGCACGCTTCAAGCTGTGTCAGAGGGCCAAAATCTATCTTACTTAGAAAATGGACATATTTAAATCGGATGTTTAAACGCTTTGACCAAACACTTGCAGGACCAACAGCTGGATTGAAAACGCGATTGTTCTTAAGACATTATGGATTTTAATTTTGTAATCGCGGTCTGATAGTTCTGACCAAAGACGTAATTTCCTGCGACAAACACATCGGCTTCCGCACAAAGCGCAGCGGTTTCCGCGTTGATGCCGCCATCTACCTCGATCAAACAGTTTAACTGCTTCTGTGAGATCTCCTGACGAAGACGACTTACTTTCGCAATCTGATCGTGCATAAATGACTGACCACCAAAACCTGGCTCGACGGTCATCACTAAAACCAAATCACACAATGGCAATAACGGAATGACTTGTTCAACAGAAGTTCCAGGTCTTAAAGTAATCCCCGCCTTCGCACCCAGCTCACGAATTTGGCGCAAAGTTCCTGCCACATCTTCAGTAGCTTCCACATGAATCGTCAGATAGTCCGCGCCAGCTTTTACGAACTGCTCAACGTAACGTTCCGGTTTTTCAATCATCAAATGCACATCCAAAGGCAACGGCGAAACCTTTTTCAAAGACTTCACCACCGGAATACCAATGGTCAGATTCGGAACAAAGTGTCCATCCATCACATCCACATGAATCCAGTCAGCGCCGGCTGCGGCCACAGCTTTGATTTCTTTTTCAAGATTGGCAAAGTCCGCTGACAAAATAGAAGGAGCGACAAGTTTGGATGGCTTAGACACCGATTTTATCTCCTGTTTTCAAAGGATGACCTTTAAGAAAATCTGCGACTTTCATGCGGTTGCGGGATTCGGGCTGAACTTCAAGAAG
>JBJTMR010000094.1:0-13566 GCA_046070625.1 Bdellovibrio sp.
TAGCTGACAGCCTGCTTCGTCGCAAAGAGCGCTTGGCGTTGATTTTCCTTTCACCATTTCCTGAACAAGACCACTTTGTGGATGAAGTCGTCACAGGCCAAGTTCAATACGTAGATGCCATTAACGTCGAGGATATTCTGGTCAGCAGCTTACAAAAGGCGCTGGATTGGGTGTCATCGGATGGGGCCACCTCGTATCGAATGCGTTTCTTTGCGCCAGGTGATGTGATTATTCGTGAAGGTGAAAAGGGAGACTTTGTTTATTTAGTGAAAACCGGCCAACTTAAAGCATTTCGTATGGATGGTCCGAAAGAAGTTCCACTGGGCGAAATACAACCCGGGGAATTCGTGGGCGAAATGGCACACATCAACGGTGAGCCACGCTCTGCGAGTGTCAGATGTACAACCGCCTGCGAGCTAATTGAAATGCCTATTGGCCATTTAGATACGGTCTTATTTTCTAAACCAGCTTGGTCCAAGGCTTTAATGAAGACCCTTTCAAAACGCCTTAAGAAATCGAACGAAGAAAAAGAATAAACTGTTCAAGAGAGCATTTTGAAAAAAGCTTCCGATCTTAAACCGGAAGCTTTTTTATTTCTATTTCATGAGCTGAGCGCCTATTGTTTGTCTTGGGTAAAACGAGAACTTTGAGAAAAAGATTTGCCTGAAATCTTGATGCGACGATTGAAAGTCACATCAATGATCAGCCTTTTATTCCAAATCTTATCGGAATCTTCAAACTGCAACGTCCCTATATTTAATACCGCCTGAGAACCATTTGTTTGAACCACCGAGGCAGGAAGAACATTGTTATAAACGACCTTGTCCTTCAAGATGGGACGAACATAAGTGATTTTAACAGCATAAGAATCTTGAACCAAATCCTGGCGTGGCGCACCCGCTTGAATTTTAATTTTCGTATTTTTCCCAAAACCTTCGCGGACCATCGCTAACTGGGAAAACTCATTCATTTTGTAGGCTTGTGCAATAGTCAGCACATGGCTGTGTCCTTCATGGGATTCCTGAGTCACCAAGATGTCATCTGAGCTGACAGAGAAATCAACCGCCCCCCCATTTATACCTGCGGAAACAATCCCAGAAAAATCCGCTGGACGACGGGAGGATCTCCAAACAACAGAAACATTTTCTGAAGCTCTGCGAACAAACTCGCTGTAGTTATCAGAGACCTGTGAACCTGCAGCCAATAATGAACTTATGCCCTGTTTTTGTGTAAACAGGTTTTCCGTCAAAACCGCATTCACGGCCTGGCCTGAGACCAGTTTACCTACCGCAACTCGCGCACTGGTGTTTTCATCCCCCAATGCCGCTTTTGATTTAATCAGCGTCACTGATCCGTAAGATCCATCTCTGCCATCTGCCCCATGGGATCCATCGCGCCCCGATCGACCGTCTTGGCAGACAAAACGCGGCGGCGAATCACAGCGACGTTCTTTTTTACCTTCACCGTTTGTGTATTCCTCACAGCGTGGTGGCATTTCCCACGAACTTCGGTCACAACGGCACCCCATCGCCCCACCGCGACCGCCATAGGCACCACGGCCGCCTTCGCCACCGACAGAGTAGATCAGAATTTTTTTAAGCTGAGAAAGATCAGAATAATAGATAACGGCATCGCCGCCATCACCACCAGAACCGCCACTGCCTCCTGCCCCGCCTTCTCCGGCGTCGGCACCATAGAGATCTTCGGCGACTCTTTCCTGCCGGCAAAAGTAGGCATCCGCGCCATCTCCTCCAAGGCTACCATCATCACCGTCTTGACCGCTTAAATTGTAGCGTACGCTTTGTTGAAGTTGTTGAGCAAATATCGTGACGCTTTGCCCATCAGATCCCGAAGATCCGGAGCTTCCGGTGCGACCAGTTTCTCCATTAGTCCCAAATTTTGTGGAGGCAAAAGTTATTTGCGCCGCCAGCAAGACGAGCAAAAATGCCGTGGTGTGAAGTTTCATAAATGTTTCCCCTTAAACATTTGGAGACAATCTGCCCCCATTGAATTGCGAGTTTTCTTGAAAGCAAGGGGCATACCAAGACTGAAGGAGTCACATGGCACCATCAAAGGTCTCAGTGACTTCGTTATTATTGTCATAACGCAAGAAATTTTCTCGCACTTCGACTAGTAATTTCTTTAGGACTCTGATTATGTCAATTGATGGTGGAAGCTTGAAACATGCAAGACTTTCACTATCAAATCTTACCCCTTCATCACGTTCACGACTCACAGAAGGAACTGGTCAACACAGTTTACGAAATGTGGGAAATGACCTTTGGCAAAGTGCTTTCCAACGCAGGAGCAACTCTAGATCATGCCGATTTTTTTCGTAGCCATTCTGCGGGTGTGATCATGTTCAAAAACGAAGTCATCGGCTTCAACTTGTTCACCGTTTTTGATCTGCACTTGAAAGCTCACGGTCGCCATCCCTATTTTGAATATCTCAATACAGACACCATCGCCTCGCTCAAAGAGCGCAAGCTGACCCGTCTTATGACGATGGAGTACTTTACCGTCACTCCCGCCTGGAGACGTAAATACAAAGAAGTACCGTGGTCTGAAATCTTAACTGGGTTGGGTTTGCAGTACATGGACCACTCCCCGGCAGATGCGGTTCTTGGAACTCCACGAATGGATTTGGGCGTCGACAAAATGTGTGCGCGTTTGGGAGCAAAACCGATTCAAGAAAAAGTGGATAAGATGAACTATCCTTGCGCAGTGATGCTTTTTGAAAAAGAAAAAATCCGCCACTTTTTAAATTCCGAAACCCATTTTTGGGTCAAGCGGTTGTGGAGGATTCACCTGAAAGAAAAGCTGCAACCCGGGGCACGAGCTGCAGCTTCATACAATCGCGAAGGCGATATAGACTTAATGTGATTAATTAATTTCGTATTCTGCGGTCACTTCCACGCGTACTTTAATTTGCCCACCACTTAACTCCGTCGGAGCTGAATCGGCTGCTTTCAAGGAAAAATTGCGCATCATCGGCATCGGCGGATTCACGCTGCCTGTTGTATGGCTGATTTTGGCGACACTTTTAATCTTAACTCCGGCAGCTTTAGCAATTTCTTCCGCTTTTACTTTTGCGGCACGAACAGCATCACCCAAGGCAGAAACTTCCACGTCGTTGCGTTTGTCTGAATCCCAATTAATAGAGTTCACATTCACGCCAGATTCTGTGCCTTTTTTCTCTGTGATTAAGTTATCAAGAAAGTTCCCCGCCTCATCAACTTTACGCAAAGTCACCACGCTTGTTTGCACCACGCGGAAACCCACAAGTTTGTTTTGCTGCGCTTTAGAGTCATAAATATACTCAGGGTTCAAAGAATAGTTATCTGTTTGAATGTCTTCTTTTTTAAGTTTAAACTCGTCAAAAGTTTTTTTAAGCTGTTTGTACTGAGTTGCGGCCAATTGCTGAGCTTGTTTTGCGGTTGGGGCTTTACTCCAAACTTCAACAACCATAGAGACCATATTAGGATCCATGCCTTTTTCGGCTGTTCCACTGACAACGATCATACGATCCGCTCCTTGGGCTGTAGCGCCCCACAATGCAAGACTTACTACAAACGCGCTGATACCATTTCTCATATATTAACTCCCCTTCGAGTTTTCGTTGCCTCAGTCTAAAACAAAACACAGGTCATCTCCAGACGCGGCGACTCCAATCTTGCATCTTGGCATAAACACTCTGAATAATGTCTTCATTGAATTATAAAGGAGCCTTTTAAATGAAAAAAATGATTCTTATTGTCTCAGCATTCGCTTTTATGCTTTCAGCATGTGCAACAACTGAAGAAAACCCAAATGCAGCTAAAGGTGCTGGCATTGGTGCCGCGCTTGGTGCTGTTGCCGGTGCCGTGATCGGCCACCAAACTGGAAAACGCAACGAAGGCGCACTGATTGGCGCTGCACTTGGTGCCGGTATCGGTGGTGGCATTGGGCACCGCATGGACAACCAAGCTAAAGAGCTTGCTAAAATCGCAGAAACTAAACGGACTGAGCAAGGTCTTGTCACCAAGCTTAAAAGCGACATCTTGTTTGATACTGGCAAAGCGGATCTTAAACCAGCCGCGCAAGCCAATATTGGTCAGTTGGCGCAAATTATGAAAAAGTACCCTGAAAACGTCATCACAATCCGTGGATACACAGATGACACAGGCAGCATGATGGCAAACAACCCGCTTTCAAAAAACCGTGCCGAATCAGTTCGTGCGCAATTGATCGCCGGTGGTATTCCAGCAGCAACAATCACAGCTATCGGCATGGGTTCTGCAAATCCAGTTGATTCCGCGAAAACAAAAGAAGCTCGCGCTAAAAACCGTCGTGTTGAAATCGAAATCACAGTAGACGAATCAAAAGTTCCAAAGCAAACCGCGAAATAGACATACACTCCGATTTCGTCGGAGTACATTCTGTTGAGAGGCAAAGCCGGGCGATAACATCCCCGGCTTTTTTGCGCCTTGCATCCTTTTTTGACCAAAACATTGTTTCTTTGAAATGAATATTGCCAGAGGAGAAATTAACATGTGTTAATTCAATTCTTAGGACGATTTTCGGTGGAGGGACTATGAAATCGCTTCTTTTGGCATCACTTGCTACGGCATTTTGTTCGGGAGCTCTGGCAAAACCAATCACGGCAATAGTTCGTTTGAAAGAACGCACCCCGGTGGAGCACCTGGCTTATTACGCCAGAACTCAATCGACTCCGCTGATAAAGTACTATTCAGCCCTGGACATTCGAAAGATCTCGGCCCCGGCAACCAGTGACTATCTCAATTTGCTAGGGACCTTAAGCAGCAAAGGCTTCAAAGTCGTCAACCAATCCCCGACTCATCTTTGGATAACGATTGAAGCTGACTCAGACCTTTTTGAAAACACCTTTAGCACTCACATCGAATTTCTGGCGAATGGCACTCATCGCAATGATGGTCACTTTACAATTCCAGGGGATCTTAACCTTGTTGCTGGTATGGTGGGACTTGATAACACTCGCAAATCGCACCCTCACTATAAGCGCTTAGATGGCCCGAGCCTAACTATGGGCGGAATTTCTCCTGAGACGATCAAAAACTACTATGGCTTTAACGCTATTTATTCCCAAGGTATTTATGGCAGCAACCAACATGTTGCTATCGCCACTTACAGTGGTTTCAACATTGACCATGTGAAGTACTACTATCAAGCCTTGAATTTGAAACCCGGTCCGACCGTGGACCAAGTCGAGTTCAATGGGACACCGATCTACGATGAAGCCTCTGCCGGAGAAACAGAACTTGATGCAGAATTCGTCGGAATGATTGCTCCGGGAACTAATGTTCATGTCTTTGCATCAAAAACCAACGACGATGCGGGTGAACTACAAATGTTCACGGCCATCCTTGATGACAATCGCGCGAAAGTTGTGAACTACAGCTGGGGTGCTTGCGAAAGAGACGTCGAACAAAATCACCAAACCGAGATGAATAAAATCTTTGCCCGTGCCGTCGCACAAGGTGTGAACATTTTGGTGGCGTCTGGCGACAGCGGTTCCGACAGCTGCCAAGATGGCAGTATTGCCGCGGACTGGCCCTCTGGTCACAGCAATGTTGTGGCCGTCGGTGGCACAAGTCTTCACGCCCAGGGCAGTAATGGCGAGGAGTCCGCATGGTCCGGCAGCGGGGGCGGCATCAGCGGAATCTATGCGTTGCCTGATTGGCAAAATGGTTTGAACAGCCACTTCACAAAGCGCGCTTACCCTGACGTCTCCTTCAATGCGGATCCTTATACAGGTCAAGCCGTTTGGACTGGCGCTTGGGAGGTTATCGGGGGAACAAGTATGGCGGCCCCTCAATGGGCAGGCTTCTTAGTACTGGTAAACGAAGCTCGCACAAGAAACAATCTTGGCACCTTAGGCTTCTTGAATCCGATCATCTATGGCTTCAGCGATCAGGACCGTGCGGAGGCCTTTAACGACATCACGCAGGGCCGCAACGGTGCCTATCAAGCGGGCCCTGGTTACGATGCTGTGAGTGGTTTAGGAACTATGCACGCCAGTGCTTTGTTGCAGAAATTGATGCGCTAGAATTTCACGAAGAGCTTAAAACAAAAAAGCCGGGCGATGAGCCCGGCTTTGCATTTCTCCCCCAGACCAAGATCTTAAAGTTGCCTACAAGCCACTTTTTATTATAAATTCCACCAAAATTATCTTAAAGTTGCCTATAGGCCACTTTTTCGTCTTATCGATATAAAAGGCCATAAAAAGTTGCTCATAGGCAACTTCAAAGGACGCCAAATGGAATTTATTAAAGTTGAAACCTCAGAACAGCTGGCGGAACTAGTTCGTTCCACCAGAAAAGAACAAAAGATCACCGCCGAGGATTTGGCAAAGTTTGGCGACCTCTCCCGCTATGCCGTGCTGAAATTTGAAAATCAAAAATCCGACATCAAGCTTTCGACACTTCTAAAGCTCCTTAAGTTCTGCGGCTTAGAACTTCATATCAAAGTGAAAAGAAAATGAAAAAGCCACTCAATGTTTTCTATAAAAAGTCACAGGTCGGAGTTTTAAATAAAAAACCCGATGACACATTGGAGTTTCAATACTCTTCAGCATGGATGAACGACCCAGACGGTTTTTCTCTGAGCCCCGCCCTGCCGCTGCAAGAGGCCCCTTTCAACAATCGCCTGACTAAAAGCTATTTCGACAACTTACTGCCTGAAGGAGATACGCTTAAAACTTTCGAACAAATCTTAAAGCGCAGCTTCGAAGATCCTTATCAACTATTGGAAAGCTATGGGGTCGACTGCGCGGGAGCTTTGGAAATAACTCCCTTAGAAGAACCGCCGGAAAACGCACTCAATGGAAAAGTGGAAAAACTGTCTTTCGAGGAAATTGATCAAGTCATCGAACGTCGGGAAAGTTTATATGTCCACACCTTAACTCAGCATAAAGGTCGTTTCTCTTTAGCTGGAGCTCAAGATAAAATTCCAGTGATCTATAAAAACGGCGAACTTCTTTTACCTCAAGATACTTCCCCGACGACGCATATCCTTAAACCGCCAACACGTCTCTCAGGGGTTTATGAAACAGTCTTTAATGAATATCTTTGTATGCAGCTCGCAAAAGCAAGTGGGCTGCCAACCCCGGAAGTCCAACTCATCGGCAACGAGCATCCGCTTTTCCTGATTGCCCGTTACGATAGAAAAAAAACAAAGCACGGCATCGAACGTATTCATCAATTTGATCTCTGCCAAGCCCAAGGCATCCCTTCGGCAGAAAAATACGAAGAAGACGGCGGGCCCACTTTTGCTCAAGACTACACCGCCGTCCAAACCATCTCTGATCGCAAAATTCACGACCTGAATTTAATGCTTCGATGGTTTTCATTTAATCTGCTTATTGGCAACAACGATTCTCATTCCAAGAACATGTCTTTCTTATATCAAAAAAACGAAACGACATTGACTCCTTTGTACGATTTGATGTCGACCGGAGTTTATGAAAACATGACTTCGAATTTTGCTTTTGCGGTTGGTGGACAAAAATTGTGGCATGAACTTCGTCCGGTCCATTTTAAACAACTTGCCCAGGCGCTGGGATTTTCCAAACGCGAAGATATCGTCATCGACGCTGTTTTAGATGTTTGTAAAAAAGTAGAGTCTATGATGAGCACCGTCTTTGATCCTTTTATTGAAGAACATCCAAGTTCACGCATCGCCAAGGTTTTGCGTTCAGAAATAGAAAAAAGAATTCGCGAATTCAAACGGAAATTAAGATAAAAAATGAGGCAGATGGTGAATCTGGATCCGCCTACAATAGAGCTACCTTTCTCGACCTTAACAAACGACTAGTTGTATATAAATAATTTAAAGTTTTCAGTGGAACTTCGTAATCTAAACTACGGAGGTACCCCAGTGAATTCGACCCACGCTATCGCCCTCAACTTGGAAAAAATGCATCCCATTTTAGATATCGACTCCTTCAATGAGACTCAAAACCTTGGGGGGGTCTATAGCGTTGGCCTTGTTTCATCTCCCAGCTTTATTACGGTTTTCAGCCAACAAAAAAGAGCAGCCTATTTGGCGAAATGCCTTCGCGAAGTCTTACAGAACAACGAGAACGCCGGCAAGAAAAGCGCAGTCAAAAATACAACTCTTAAAATCGCCATTGTAGGGGGTGGGTTTGCGGGTCTAACCTTATTGAAATCTCTAAGAACAGAAATGACTTCTTACCTGAAGGGATCCAACAAAAGAGTTCACATTGATCTCTTCGAACAAAATCCGATGCTATGCTCTATTCAAAGGGGCTGTAGTATCCGGCGAATTCACCCAAATGTGCATCTGTTCCCACAAGACGGATGGTTTAAAGACACCGCCGAAGTTGCCAATCTGCAAATGAAAGCCCAAAGCGCTGGCGAGTATGCCAAATTTCTCGTCGAAAATATCGTTCAGGAAATTCGTGAAGCCGATGCCAAAAATAAACTTCTCGAAAAAAAAGGTGTTCACTGCGAAGTATGGCAAAACACCACATACTTAAAAATTCAAAATATAGAAAAAAAATACGCCCTCGTAGCTCGCGGGGATGTCATTGAAAATCAGTGGGGCGATATCAAACCCTCAACTAAGTCAGAGTCATATGAAATCATTTTTATAGCTACTGGCTTTGGTGTTGAGGTCTCTGACGATACTATCGCTAACACATCCTATTGGAGAAATGATCAAAACGGACAAGTACCTCTCAATTCCAGGGCTGGAAAATATATGATCTCCGGCAATGGAGATGGGGCCGTTGTTGACTTTCTTAGACTCACCTTAGTCGATTATCAACAAGACCAAACCCTCAAAAATATCCTGCCTTTTTTTAAGAACGAACGGGGAATAAAACATCTCAATGGCGACACGGAGTCGGATTCTCTCCCCTCATATCTAGAGGAAATTATTAAAGATCACTACTGTCGAAACAACGATATTTCCGCGAAATCACGTGACACAATAGTCAATAGCCACAAAGTACTGCTTGAGGAATTCTATAGGGAGCTCACAAGCTTTTCTCAAGAAGGCTCATCAAAAAAAAATCTTGCCGCCGTAATCGACAAATACTGGGGCGCGATACCTGAAAAGCTTTCAGAGATGGCTTCAGAGAAGGCTTCAAAGAAGGGTTCAAAAAGTAAGATTCGAAACAAAAAAGGCCTATTAGAGCTATTGACTGATTATCTTATCGTTCCCCGTCTTCGCCAAGAGATCGAGCTGATTCTGCGACTCCCAGCTGGGGGCCACGGGCTGTTGGAACAAATTATAGAAAATACCAAAGTCACATTTTACAACAGAGTTCTATTCTATTTAGTGTGGAAACAGGCAAAGCAAAGAATACATTTGGTGTCCGCGACGGACTTCAAAACTACCGATGAGCTCTTACAGTTCTATGGTATACCTAAAGCCAACAGCATTATTAGGCATGGGGCAGATTCAAAAATACCCCGAAGAAAACTAGGACTCGACGATATTACATATCGACATGTTTTATCCTTTTCAGAAAAACAGAAGATTGAAAATAAGTTCGAAGTGAACCTCAATGGCTATCTAATTAATGGTGACCCAATCTCCAAAAATAAAATTTCATGACAGTGCTAAAGACAAGAAAAGCCGGGTTCATCACCCGGCTTTTTTTTATTTCATAAGTTGTCGTGCCATTTCCAGGTAGCGAGCTTCTGTGACCTCTGGTGGCCACGGAATGATCGGAAAATCAAAAGGCTCATCTTCATTGATACTCCAAGATTTCAAATCTTTGGTGATCAAATCGCGAACTTCAGTCGCTAATAAGCGACGGTCAATTTGCTTAATGATTTTAGGCATTGGGAATTCTAAATTGAACTTCTTAGAAATCGCCCAGTGAATACGGGATTCAATAACTTCAAAGTCAGGTAACAAAGCCTTTACCGGAGAAACCAAGTCACCGATGTAAGCTTCCGTCGCATCATGAAAAAGCATCTGAATAGCAATATCTTTGGTTGGCGAAACTTCCGCTCCCAAGCATGAGTGCTGACCGACACTGTAAAAGAAACGAGTGTGCCCATTGAAACGAGCCTGGCGAGCCAACGAGCTGGCAATGTCTTCAATTTTAACCTGCTCTGGTTCTGGATCCAGAATATTAAAACGGTTCCCAGACAGAGTAATCACCCAGGATTTACGGATGATATCTGGATTATTCAGCTTTTGGGTAAGTGGCGGTTGTTCGATCATGACCTAAGGGGTTAACCTAAGGTCTCAGGAGTTGCATGATTTTTCTGCGATGATGCGGGGCTTAAAACGACCAACCCCGCCTATAATCCTAGCGGCAAACCATGGACTTCTTAAGAAGCTCGCCGGTGCGATCATGAACCACTAAGACCATCTTACAGTTCTGCCAGCTTTCAGAGCGATTCACGATCACTTGATAAGCGCCAGCATCCGAATCATATCGAGTGTGAGCCATCGCCCCCACCGCGTATTTAGGCATTGAATTCAAACGAACGGAAGCGTTGATATCAGCGTTAGCGCCAATCACACGAGCGTGAACCAAAGCCACATTTTTTGCCTGCTCTTTGGAGATCGCGGCAATGTTCGTACCCGATAACAAGCTGCCTGCATAACTATTGTAGGCGATCATAGTCACAAGTAACATTGCGAAAATTTTAAAAGCACGGTTCATAAGAAATCCTTCCGCTTCATTTTTCAGACGTTACTTATTCAGCAACGGTCATGCCGCAATTTTTTGACGGCTATTGAAAACCAAAGGATTTCGCCCGATCACTTTCTAAACACTTACGCAAAATGCGGCAATTTCTCGGATTTAATCGATGATGCGTTCAACAACAGAAGGCTTCAAAGGCAAGCCAGCATGGAGAGCTGCAGTATATTCTCTGATCCAATTCAAATTACTATCGATCTTGATAAAAAATCCCGCGTCGTCACAGATATTACGATGAATATTCTCGCTTTTTTCCTGACCTCGAGATCTGGAAACGATTCCCACAACATAGGCTTTTCCTTGGAACTGCGCATAGGCGGGGCCACCGGAATCGCCCTGACAAATTCCTTTACCGCCCCGTTGATCAACTTCAAAGCTAGTCGGGCGATAATCATAATCTCTGACTGCGAGAGTGGCGATTCTTAAAACGCCCACGCCTTTTTCAGAGGACTTCATGCCGACACTTTTTCCAAAGCCTGCCGCATTGATGTAGAGAGGTTTAATTTGATCTTTAAATTCAGGCAATCGCGCCATTTCAATATTCGCCGGCAAATCTTTTCCTAAGCGAAAAAGCGCAAGGTCATACTCATAGCTTCCTAAACGAAAACGCTCATGCACTTTCTTATCAACAACAGGAACTTCTACGATTTTGCCGGATTGATCAGGTACATGAACAGAATAATAAGATCCGGGATTTGCATTCCAGCAATGGGCTGCCGTTAAGATAACTCGCTTCGTAAGAGCAACAGCCGTACACTGAACGCCGACTTGGGGAACAACCATGGCCCCATCTTGCCAGACAGGTGCCTGAGGAATTCGGATGATCAAACTCAAAACTCTGTTTGCCAATATTGAGCGCGCTGGGGCTTCGGTGCCTCCAATAATGCCAGCCGCCTCCCCGAACTCTCCCACTGCCACTTGATCATAAGTGCCAGATGAATCCGCGCAGGACACTAACAAAGTCGCTATACCAATAAATAGAAAAAATCTTTTAAACATTCAAGCCTCATCCATGCAAATTCGGAACATAGGCCAAACTCCGCTAAATCGCGATAAGAATCGTAACGCTGTCGAAAGATTAATCAGACTTACGATTCTCGAGAGTTTTAGAGGTCCTTTCAATCCAATCACGATAGTAATCGACTCGGGTATAAGCGGAGCCAAACATACATACGTTGCCACCATAAGCGTAAACTTTATGGGCAATACCCCACACGTAAACTTGGTCACCAACAAAAATATAGCTGGGACCACCAGAGTCCCCGACACACACTCCATAATCAGGTGTTTGAATAAGGCTGACTTCAGATTCACTGAAATGCACATCGCGAATAGGCAATAAAGTCTTGCGTAAGATCCTCATCCCAATATCTAGTTTCGCATCCTTGGTGCCGTACCCAGCAACCCACGTCGGCGCAAGATTTTCTAGCGCCTCAATATTTTCCAAAAACTTTGCGGGAACAAACCCCTCCGGCGCGGAACCTCTGATTTTAATAATAGCCAAATCATGACGATGAGTCCCCGTCGAATCATCCCGGTATTCAGGATGGCGAACACCGTCAGCCACTCGACGTGTTGGGGAAGACGATACGTTTTCACCAAAAAATAATCTGATGTTGCCGCGATCTTCAGTTAAACAATGGGCGGCGGTTAATACCAGACGACTCGATAACAAAACGCCCGAACAGGTTGATCCTGTTTCTTTATTATAGATACCAACGGCGCTAACATAAATAGGATCGGCAGACTTCACTGTGGCGCCACCAAAGACCGCGTAGGCGGAGGTTAAGGGTGCGAGGCTTAATGTCAGGATCAATAATGTATGTCTTAACATCGCCATTCCTTATTTCTTAAGCCAAACGATGCTTGTTAAATATTGTCCCAAAACCTTTTCTGAAACCCAGATATTTCCTTTGTCACAAACTCCAGGTTCTTTCAACGACGCTGCTTTATAACCCGTGCACCTATCACCCCAAGAGTTCCGGATAAGCAGTTCACAAGTTTTCTTTTCTTTGTTCCAACGACGTCCCACAATCGAAGAAGCATGACGGCCTTCCGGTGTCTTTGGGGCGTTGTCATAATCAAAAAAATCCGCGTAATAGTTAATGCCAATGATATTTGCAAGATCTAACTGATGATGAATTTGCAGCAACAACGGACGTGTGCTGCCAAGATAAAGCCATCTAGAATCCACGTAGGTACTGGTCACTTTATCAGGGTAAACCTTCTGACCGCGGCACATATAATCAGCAAACTTTTTAGCGACATTGTGTCTGGTAGAGAATTTAAACAAGCGGCTTAAATCCCCGCGGGGCATCGCCAGCAACGCGCTATCGTACTTGCCATAATATCTTGCCAGATCCCCATCCAAAGACTGCCCGCCAGTTTCATCAAAGTGTTGCTTCAGATACAACAACCCAGAAAGTTTTTGTTTCAATTTAAAGCGAGGACCTGAACTTAAAATTTTCTCTTCGACGTCCTCAAGACAAACGCCTTCACGTTGGGCCATATAAGCAGCCAACCAAACATTTCCACCTTCGGAATTAGGCTCTTGAAAGTAAGTATGATTAAAGGCCAAGGCGATATATCCGGAAGAAACACGTTCTCCCCTCAGTTCATCCCGAAAGCGATAGCTTAAAAGGTCTGCCGTGGTATTCGCATAACACCATCCCATATTCCCTTGATCACGGTTCGGCCCCAAAGCCTCTCGCATATCCACAGAGGTACAATGACGCTCGTCAGCCCCAAAAGCAGCGGCGGATAACGTCATCGTCAAAAATATCGACAGCCCAAATAGCAAAAAATTAGCTTTCATCATATTCAAACAATGAATGCAAAGAAGGGGCCCAAAATACCCG
>JBJTMR010000095.1:0-12421 GCA_046070625.1 Bdellovibrio sp.
GCAACAGGATCTATCACCGGGACGGGTGCGTTGACTTTTACTGCTGGTGGTACAAATCAGAACGTGACACTGGCTCCGAGCGGAACTGGCTATACTCTGCTTAACGGAAAGGTTGGTATTGGGACAACGAACCCAGCAGCACAGTTGGATGTCGTTGGCAGTGTCGCATTCGAGGACAATTCAAATACCACGAATGGCGCCTATTTTAGCTTTTGGAAAAGCAGAAACTATGCCGCTGTTCAACTGAACGACGTCCTCGGTTACTTCAATTACTATGGCAGTGATGGCAGCTTTCAGCGCCGAGCCGCGTACATCTCCTCGGCAGTGGATGGTACGGTTGCGAGTGGCTCTGTTCCCGGAAATTTAACATTCTTTACGACTTCAGCTGGCAACTCGGACGGCACTGAACGCATGAGAATCACCAGTGCCGGGAACGTTGGCATCGGCACGGTAGCTCCTGCATACAAACTAGATATTGGTAATTCCGCAGCGACTTCGCAGTTGGCATTCAACGGCGCACTTGTGATGCATCAGGCGACGAGCAATACCAATATATTCGTGGGCACCAGCACAGGAAATACTTCTATGACCGGCACCTACAACACTGCCATGGGTAACGCTTCGTTAGCATCAAACACCACCGGCACGGATAACGTGGCGATCGGTAGTGGTACAATGTACTTAAATACCACGGGCTCTAGCAATTCTGGCTTTGGCGGTGGCGCTATTCGTTCAAATACCAGTGGAAGTAATAACGTTGGTTTTGGTAACTCCGCGCTTTATTCTGTGGCGACAGGCAGTAACAATACTGCTATCGGAATCAACGCCGGATTCTATGCAAATAGCAACTCTGGAGGAAACGTCTTTATTGGTTATAATGCAGGCCCTTCATCAGCAACGACGCTTTCAAACAAACTCTACATTGCAAATGCAGCCGGCACGCCGCTTATCTATGGTGATTTTGTCGCGGGCAATGTAGGGCTCGGAACGACAACTCCAGCTGGAAAGTTGTCAATTCAAGACGCAGGTGTTCCGGGAATTCAAATTAAGACCACTGGAGCAGGTGCTATAGATACTTTCAACCTTATCAATGACAGTAACGCCAATGGACACTTCTGGATTGCTAAGGGAACAACGGCTAATGCGACTCCCGCAGCAGCTGACGGTTTAGTGAATATTACCAACGAAGGTAATGTTGAAATCTATGGTCAGGCAGTGACCACCGCAAACGACAAATCCGGGGTCCTTGCGTTGAAAACTCAATCCAGTGCCACGGGCGGAACTCGAAACGAAGTTTCCCTAGAATTCTATGCGGATCGCACAAACCTCAACGCCATGTCGGGAAATATTGGTTTTGAAAGCAACACGACCCTGGACATGACAGTTAATAATAAGCAAAGTGCGAACATGATTTTCTCGACGGCGGATACAGAGCGTATGAGAATCACGTCAACTGGTAACGTGGGGGTTGGTAAGACTCCAACTTATAAACTCGACATTAACGGTGACACGAACATTTCATCAGGGTTTGTTTTCCGGATCGCGGGCACTCAAATTTGTACAAGTGCGGGTTGTACGTCATCATCGGATGAACGACTCAAAGAAAACATTCAGCCGCTTGAAAACTCTCTGGAAAAGATTCTCCAACTGCAAGGTGTGGAGTACGACTATAAAGACAAAGCTAAGTTCGGAGACAAACACCAGATTGGTGTGATCGCTCAAGAGGTGGAAAAAGTTTACCCTGAGGTGGTCATCACGGATGCTAAAACAACGCTTAAGTCAGTGGCTTACGATCACTTAGTTGCACCACTGATTGAATCTGTTAAGGCCCTTTATAATCGCATTACTGGGGTTGAACGCAAAATTGCTTCTATCGAAGCAGAGAACGCTTCACTGAAAGCAAAAAATAAAGAACTTGAACAGCGTCTTGAGAAAATCGAGAAAGCTCTTAACTCAAAGTAAAAGGCACTTTTTAGTGCCTTTTACTGGATGAAGAAGCGCTTTGTGTTAGAAGCTGTAGCCGACATAAAATCGCAATGCCTGCACATAAGTGCTTTTCAGACGATTATCTTCCGCATAATACATATCTTGACGAGTGTATGGCCCCTCTACGGAAACGTGCTCGTGAGTAACTTCTGACGTTAAAGGCGCGGTCAAACCAATCCAGTCACAACCCAAGGTAAAGTTATCCCATTGCCACTGATTGCCGATTACGAAGCTAGCACCGATAGAATTGCCTTCAAAGTCATAGGCACCATCAGTGGTTAAAGAGTTGTAGTTATAGCGGTATTGAATTTGGCGATAGTCGATGCCAGTTTTGAAATAGAATGAGTTTCCAGCAAAGTGTTTGAAATGAAGTCCAATATGGCTGCCGTTAAAGCTGATGGAAGTAAGATCTGACCAGAAAGAGCTGAAGCCTCCCTTGCCGTATTCTAGTTGGATCAAGCTGTTGCGATTTAAATGGTAAGCGGCGCTAACACCTGATTCTGAAGTTCCCGCAGGGCCGGAGCCAAAGAGTTCCCAGTTAGCTGAAAATTTCTTGCCGATGCGATTGGCTTCGCTGGAGTCACGATAGAGGACAGTGGCCGCGTCCTTTTCAACAAGTTTGATTTCTTCGGCGTGGACAACAATCCCTGTGCTCAGGATAAGTACTAGGGCGATATGTTTGAGGTTCATGATAACTCCTTCGTGTCTTTGTGATGGGTTACTTATGCCTCGCATCAACACTTAGGAATAGGTCTGTTTGGCGAAAAGTTGACAATACTATTAACCAATTAGTTAATAGTTATATGTCAGTTTCGATTTATCACTATCAGGACTACAAGGAATTCTACAATGCCTGGGTGGCTAACCAACCACGGGAAGGCTTTGGGGAATACCGTCGACTGGCGCAGGCGCTAGGGGTTTCCACCACAATGGTAAGTCAGGTGTTCAAGGCAGATAAACATCTGAGTCTTGAACTCGCATCTGAAGTTTGTGATTACCTCCGCTTGGATGATGACGAAACTGATTACTTCTTATTGCTGGTTGATTACGGCAGAGCCGGCAGCTTCAAATTGCAAAAGCGTTTCCAACGACAAATTAAAACGCGCCAAGAGAAATCAAAAAAATTAGAGAACCGAGTGAAGGGTAGTGAGCTTTCCGAGGAGGCTCGCAATACTTTTTATTCAAGCTGGATTTATACAGGTGTTCGCATGTTAGTGGACACGGGTAAGTATAATGATGCAGAAGCCTTGTCGAGGTATCTCAATTTGCCTCGCAATCATGTGCAAAAAGTTTTGGATTTCTTAATTGGGAATAATCTTTTGATTGATGAAAAAGAAGGACTGAAGCTGGGGTCTGCGCGAACTCATATTGGCAGTTCATCTTCTTTGGTAAATCGACATCACATGAATTGGCGTATTCAGGCGATGGGAAAAATTCAACAAAACCGTGATGAAGATTTTTTCTATACAAGTTCAATGGTCATGTCTCAAGAAGTGGCGGATTGGGTCCGCCAGGAATTGCCAGCCATCGTTGAGCGCATCAACGCGAAGGTGATTCCCTCACCTTCGGAAGTCGTGCGCTGTTTGAATATTGATTATTTTGAATTCTAATAAGTGCGGAAGTCATTGGCTTTAAGCCATGCTTCAAGTTCTGCGTTGCCGATTTCCCCTTGAGAATCCCAGAGGCGAACACCCAATTCACGAATGCTGTCGTAGTCGTGGTCGGTGAGCTTTAAGTCTCCATTAAGACCAGGAATACGAGACGCTGACACATCCTTATTGCCAAACATGTAGGTGATGGCACAAAGTTCACGGCGTTTTTTATATTCATCTTTCTTGGAACTATCTAAGCTCATCATGGCAATTTCTGAATAGCAGTTGTCCAGAGAGTTCTTGAGTTTCATGAGACGTACACCCATCAAAATTTCGTGTAAGATCAAACGACCTCGGGATTCATCTGTCTCGAACCCCGTATAGAATTTTTGATTGATCCAAATTGCTCGGAGATTTTGTAAAGCAAACTGCTGTACTTGTTCGTCGGCAAAACGTAAACCAATTTGGGAAGCCGTCAGGTTTTTCAATGCCACCGGAATCATATACCAGGTTCTTTCTTTGGTAATATGAATCATATCTGAAGCAAAGCGAGGATTGGCTTCAGAGACTTTCAAAATAATCGGCAAAACGAGATCATTGAAAATCTTGTCACGTTGCAAATTGATCGCATAGTCTTCCATATTGCGACCGTTAACTCCATTGTCGCCGCCACTATCAACACCGCCAACATGGCCTCCGCCACTTAATGGACGATTTTGTGTTTCCTCGGTGCCTTGGGGGGCTGGGTTGGAAGTTGTCTGCGGCTGACACGCAGCCAGAGACAACATCAGAAGTGGAAGAATCAACAATGATGATTTCATTTGTCGAGTCTCGTTTCTGAACTTGCAATCGTGAAGTCTGTAAGATCAATAGCTGTTTCTATGATTTTTGTAGGTGATCGTTTAAATAATACGATTTGATTTTCTTCAATATCGATGTAACCCGTGTCACCCTGAAGAATCGTCTTCAGTTTTGAGGAAGTAATTGTGACTTCCGGGTTTGTTAAGGTGTGAAGCATCTTCATTTGGCTGCCTTGAGTTTTCTTTGCAGTCACGGTCAAACATTGTTGAGGCGTACTGCAAGTTTCAAGTTTAAATCCTGTCATCGAAGACTCAATGCCTTGCGCAGAGGCTGTGGCCCCTGCGAAAAACAATCCTAAAATAAGGAAGAGGTTGAGAGTCTTCATGAATTCCTTGGTACTATCTTGCTGCTTTAGTCGGTTTTGTTGTGTTCATATTCAACAAGTCGTCAGCATCTGCATTCGGAAGTAAGCCGCCAAGAGTTTTGTCTTTAAATGAAGTGGCTCCAGAGCCATCATTGTTCCATTCAGCTGGCAACAAGGAGCGCAAGTTCTTTACTGGTTTGTCGAAAAGAGCCATGAAGTTGATATCTTTGGTAGCAGGTTTTTCCTCAGTTCCAACGTCGATCTTCATAGCACCTCGAAGACCTTGCTCTAAAAGACCAAGGCTTTTTTCAAGAGCCGTAGCATCTTCAATGCAAAGACCTTCGGTGAACATGAAGGCCTTACGACCCACAGAACGACCGTCTTTGTCTTTCGGGCATAAAGAGCTTTGGTACTTCATCGCCCATTTTGCAGCAACGCCGAAGTCGGTCATGATTTCGCGGATTGCAGTCATGCCCTGTTTGTTAAGCAATCTCAAATCCATCTTTTCTACTGTCAGATTTAGGGACTCTTTGCTAGACAATCCAGGTTGGGCTTCCACCGCTTTAGAAGCTTCGATGACGCCGTTGAAACCGTAGCTCGTATAAAGAGTAAGATATAAAATCTCTCCAGCAGCTTCTTGTTTTAATGCCATCAAATCAGCGATATTCACACGAACTGTTGAAGCGTCTTTGTAGGAACATTCTACTTTTGCATCCTCATCTGTTGATCCAGATACAATTTGGCAGTTGTCCATCATGCGGTTTTGAATTGTTTCCTGAAACACGTAGGGATTTAAATTCAAGTTCAATTGAAGATCTGGATTTTGTTTTACGAATTTACGGAAGTCTTGCAAAGCTTCACGATATTCGATCAGGACATTTTGAACGTCTTCAACTGTTTTAACAACCTTGGCACCAGGAATGGGCTTCGTGACGAAATCTGCATTTCCGTTGTTAAAGCTTTCTTTGAATTCAGCATATTTTTCTGCAGTGGAGTTTTCTTTCACCATGCCATCAATACGGGGAATGATGCCACGGAAAACCATAAAACGTTTTAACAGGATGTGATAGAATTGGGCCTTTTTGTCACTTGGATTTTTCTCCAACGCTAAAGTAAAGGCGCGGTCTGCGAGGTGGAATGTTGTTGGTGAAAGCAGTTGCTCACCAGCCTCTGTTAACTCATCGGCAGCCATTTGTTGGTTCACTGTTAGAGTAACTTTATCTGTGTTTTCCTTTTTCTCTGAGCAAGCAGAAAGAGCTGCAACAAGGCTCGAGCAAAGTAAAAGTGATCTGACTGTCTTTTTCATAAATCCATCCTTTGTTTAAAAGAGTTCATTTCGATGGAGCCGAATATAAACACCTTCAAACCCGATCCACAGATTTGTTTTGTAAATAGTTATCAATAAAATTAACCAAATGGTTAACGTATTGAGTTTCTCAATTGCGGGATTTCTTTCAAGGATAAGGCCAGTAGGTTTTTAAATATCCCTACGATTTAGAGAGGTTATAGGAAGGCAGTGTTGTAAAAGGACTAGACAGTGGGCTCTTTTGTGGCTCTAAGGGAAAATAAAATCACCGGAGCTTTAAGAGTTCCGGTGACGTCTGAATTCAGAAATTTGTGTTGGTCTAACTAAGATTCAAGAACAAAGTCCCAGCGGATTTTCACAGTTCCGTCCCCCTCGATAATCCCTTTGGGAGGATTCGGGAAAGGAGCTGCAGAGCGGAAGGCCTCAATTGCGGCATCATCAAGGTCTCTGACCCCTGAGTCGCTGACCACTTGAACTCTGACCAGAGTCCCTTTGTCATTCAGGGTGATCATAAGTTTGGTGATGCGATCTTGACCAGTTGAAGCAGGGGATCGGCCTTCCTTAAACATTCTGCTGAGTTTATCGCGAACTTTGCCTTCCCAGTGTTGGGAAAGCTGTTTGCGGATGCGGTTGTAATACGAATAGTACTTGAACTCGCGGGTATTGAGCATTGTTTCCAGGCCCTGGTCCACGTCTTTAACATAATCGTTAGAACGACTGGCATCTGCGCCGTCTTTCACGGCGTCTTCGCCATTGCCTCGACCTTCGCCTTGGCCAGATTTTTCAGCGGCCAACTTGCGGTCAGCAACTTGCTGTCTTTCGAGGGCTTCACTGGCGTCAAAGCTTTTGAAAAGATCTTTCGCGATTTTGTCGCGTTTTTCCTCATCTACCTTTGCTTGCTTGTTGCCGTCGCCTTTCGGGCCAGATTTCTGCTGTGCTGCTTTTTTCAAGTTTTGAAACTCACCCCGCTCTTTGGCGATGGTCTGTTTCGTCACAGTTTGGTTCTTTGCACTTAGAAAGCGTGAGTTTACAGGCTCAGTTTCGTTCAGAGACTGATCGTTTTGCTCAACGACTTGATTTGCAGGAACCATCTGTTCAAATTTTTTCTGTCGAGCTTCCGCCGCCGCCATTTTTTGAAGATCTTCTGGAGAGATCAAATCAATGCTAACGTTGTCTGTTTTTGGAGGGGCGGGTTTTAAAGATTCCACCAAATACAGGCCACCGATGACCAAAATATGGACCGCTAGTGAGAGCAACACATAATTTTTGAAAGACGGTGACTTCTTCATAGAACCTCACCCCCTTCTATCGGTATTATGACACCTCAATATGAGCATGGGGTGAACCAGTTCGGAAGAATTCGACAGAGGTCTAGGGCCGGACTTTGACTGCGGAGCAATAATCGAGTGAAAATAAAGGACTTATGAAATTTGACTGTTGGTATCTCACAGATAAAGGCCTTCGACGCGACTCAAATCAAGATTCTTGCCTCGTTAATAAAGAGCTCGGCCTTTTTATTGTGGCGGATGGCATGGGTGGTCACTCTGGCGGGGAAGTCGCTTCCAGTATGGCCGTGGAGACGGTGGAAGAAATCATGCTTCAGCCGCAAGCGGCCACTAAGTCGCCTCGGGAAATGATCCAGTTGTCATATGAAGAAGCTTCGCGACGAATTTTCGATAAAGCCGCGAAAGAGCGTCCTGAACTTGCTGGCATGGGAACCACCATGGTTCTTGCTTACCTGCGCGGTAAATATCTTTATGTGGGCAATGTCGGGGATTCACGCTGTTATATGTTTAAGCGTCCTCATTTGTGGCAGATTACCGAGGATCACTCGTTGATTAACGAGCAGTTACGCGCTGGTGTAATGAGCGAAGAACAAGTGTTGCAGTTCGTTGGACGAAATGTGATCACTCGCAGTGTTGGCTATGAGCGCGAAACTTATCCCGATATCATTGAAAGAGAAGTGTCGCCAGGCGAAATGTTTTTAATTTGCTCTGACGGCTTGTCGAGTCTGGTCGAAGATAAAAAAATTTCTGAGATCTTAAATCAAAATACACCTGACAAGATAGTGAAAGCTTGTGTAGAACAAGCACTTGCCAATGGTGGAGATGACAACGTCACCGTAATGTTGATTCATTTTCACGATTAATCGGCTGAATATTAGCTGACAGATCCTAGAGGAGACTGAGGAATTGGATAAAAAGAAAGTCACGCTATTTATAGTGAGCAATCAGACGGGTAAAACCCGTAAGCTTGTGCTCTCTGCAGCTTGGCTGAAAGCACTTTCTTTTATTTCTGCCGTGGTCATCATTATTTTCGCCGCAGGTATGGTGGACTATTTTGGTCTTCTGCTGCAGGCCATGGAAAATAAACGTCTTAAGGCTGAAAATGCACAACTTGTAAAACAATTTCAGATTGTCGAAAGTAAAGTCAACGCTCTGGAAAACTCCCTTGAGCGCGTGAAAACTTTCACTACTAAATTGAAATTGATCACCAACGTTGACGCTGAAGATCGTATTACCAAGCTGACCATGGGACCAAAGCCAGCCCCGGGGCAACCGGTTGAGGAATACGAGCCAATGGAACAGCGTGATGATGGGGAGGCTTTGACTGAACAAGACCAAGTCTTCGCCAATAAGAAGCCTCTGAATGATCAAGTGGGTGAATTAGCAAACGAAACGACAGACAAAGATTATGCGTCGTTGGTTATTCGTATTGAAAAAGCCGTTAAAGAAACTCAACTTAAAGAGCAAAGTGTTATCGATCTTTGGGAATCTTTATCTGAACGCCAAAGTTTGATGAATGCGACTCCAAATATCAAACCTGCCAAAGGTTGGATTACTTCTCGCTTCGGTTATCGTACTTCGCCATTTACCGGGAAAACCACACTTCATGCCGGTTTAGATGTCGCTGCGGCTCCGGGTTCACCAATTTATGCTCCTGCGGATGGTGTCGTAATCTTTGCAAGTTATGATGAAGGTTACGGTAAGCTTGTTAGTATCGATCACGGTTTCGGGGTAACAACTCGTTTCGGGCACATGTCCCAGATCTATGTTCAAGTTGGACAAAGAATTAATAAATGGGATGTTATCGGCGCTGTAGGTAACACGGGTCGTTCAACAGGACCGCATTGCCATTATGAAGTGCGAATCAACGGAACACCTGTTGACCCTATCAATTATATTCTCGACGAATAATTCTAAGCTTGTATCTTGATGATTGGCCTTTGATCCACACTCCCTTGGGGATTATACTTTGGGTGTGAGGTTTTTATGAAAGTTATAGGATTTATTTTTGGTTCTTTGATTTTCTCTTATTCTTTTGCGGCGTTGCCTCCGCAGTTTTCTGATTGTCTTTCCGCTGAGAGTGCTCCGATGTCTACCTATGATCTGAAAGCCATTGCAGCGGTGGCGAAAGTTAATTACTGCCAAAATCAGTCGGGATTGACGAATAAGCCGGAAACCCTGGCTCTCTTAAAAAGTAATAATGTGAACCTTGGAATCTTTGTCAGTAAGACGACGTACAGTCGTGAAGATTTGATGGATTTGGCGCAGGCTAATAACTACGTGTTGTATGTAGATAGCAATCGAATTGGAAAAGACTATTTAGTGGGTTTAGCTAAAGCCGGCGTGCAAATAGTGGTGATGAGTGCGACGGCCTACCTTTCAAAATCAGATTTGCTGGATCTCGCAAAAGCTCGCCCATTTATTTATAACGTGAATTCTCAAGTGATAAAGGAAGACGTGAAAGACTTGGTCAATGCAGGAGTGACCGTCGTGTTACGAGCGGGACAGTATGGTCTTTCGAAAGAAGACGTTGTGGAAGTTGCTAAATTAAACCCGTCTTTGGTGACAATTGCCCCTTAACAAGTTGTCTCAATTTGAGACAAGCCCTTTGGTGTATGTAGAAAAATAGTCATCTGGAGCGCGAAAAGGCACCTTTATTCATATTCCGTAATACCTCTATGTAAATTGCGTCTCAGGGCGAATTTAACGGGAATCCAAGTGCGAAGAGTGGAACGCTCTTTGTATGAGGAATTGGTATGGAATACATCATATCAGTCACATTCCTAATCGTCTTAGGCTTTGCCAACACTTGCTTGGCAAAGGTGGATATTGCTTCTACGAAGCCCATGGTGATTCCTGTTGATAATGTGACTCCAAAGCTTACTTCCGCAGATGTGGCGAAGGTGATTCCTTTGGATCGAGGCATTCGTGATACGGGAACGATGATGTCTCGTATAGCGGATCGTTCATTTAATTTGTGGTTTAGCTCAGAGACGGTACAAGAAAGTTTGCTTGGTCGAGTCGTTCAAGAAACTCAAGAGACGCTAAAAACTGATGTCGAAGTTCCCGCGAGCGATAAACACGGGATTAGTCATAAATTTTCCTTTCGTGTGGAGTGTTTTCAGGCTTTGGCAAAACTAGAGTATAAAGGTTGGTTAAATGCGGCCATAAACTATAATGCTCGCGATGCCCAAACTGATATCGAAGTGAAAGAGAAAGTATTCGTTAATAAAGATCTTATTTTCAGTCACAAAGGTTCCAGCAAAGAAGGCCTCTCTATGGTTGGTCTTGCTTGGCAGTGGTAAACTCACCTTTTATTATTTGACGCTCCTTCTATACAGTCCTACCCTTAATTCATGGAAAAAATCGTATTTATCTCTGGAAAAAGAACTCCTTTTGGGGCCTTCGGCGGTTCTCTAAAGGATATCTCTGCAACTGATTTAGGTGTGGTCGCCGCAAAAGCCACTCTTGAACAAGCCGGTGTTTCTGCTGACAAAGTTGATCACGTTATTTTTGGTAACGTCGTTCAGTCGGGTGCAGATGCTGCTTATCTTCCTCGGCATATTGGTTTGAAAACGGGCGTGCCTGTTGGTGTGGGTGCATTGGCGGTCAATCGTCTATGTGGCAGCGGATTCCAATCATGGGTGAACGCGGTACAGATGATTCAATGTGGAGAAGCGACCGCGGTTTTGGCCGGTGGCGTAGAGCAGATGTCACAGATTCCCTATGTTGCTCGCAAAGTTCGTTTTGATGGAATGCGCATGGGGAACTTTGAACTCGAAGATCTGATGACGTCAGCGTTAACAGATGCTTATGCGGGAACTCCGATGGCGATCACGGCTGAAAATTTAGCTGTGAAGTATTCCATCACTCGCGAGATGGCAGACAAATATTCGATCCAGTCCCAAACTCGTTATAAGGCAGCTTTAGATAAAGGTACTTTTGCAGAGGAAATGACTCCGGTGACGGTGGAAACTCGCAAAGGTCCTGTGGTTGTGGATAAAGACGAGCATCCAAAGCCAGATTCTACTTTGGAAAAATTAGCGACCATGAAACCCGTCTTTAAAAAAGATGGCATCGTGACGGCAGCAGGTGCATCTGGAATCGTAGACGGTGCGGCTTGCTCGCTCTTGATGAGTGAAAGCAAAGCGAAAGAGCTGGGTTTGAAACCTCTAGCTCGTATCGTGAGTTATGCTTCCGTAGGTTGTGACCCAACAATCATGGGAATTGGTCCAGCGGGTGCGGCACGTTTGGCTTTACAAAGAGCCAACATGAAGTTGGAACAAATGGATTTGGTAGAAGTAAACGAAGCGTTTGCGGCTCAGTACTTGGCAGTCGAAAAAGAGCTGGGACTTGATCCTGCAAAAACGAACGTCAACGGTGGAGCGATTGCCGTAGGTCACCCACTGGGTGCTTCCGGCACACGCATCATGAATCACTTAGTCTACGAACTTCACCGTCGCAACGCCAAGTACGCATTGGGATCAGCCTGCATCGGCGGCGGCCAAGGCATAGCCATCATCATCGAAAAACTCTAAAGGTACGCCGTACCTATTTGGCACGCATTGCGTAAAAATGGAGTACGGCATTTCAGAATCTCGCGTATTTTAGGAACGTCATGGAAAATGGATTGAATTTACATCAAAGAGTGGCCTTGATCGCTGGGCCAATGACAACAACTGTTTCTAGTATCGTGATGACGCTGACTCGCTTAGGTGCTGATTGTGTTGTGGTAGATCCGGATAAAACTGTGGCATCTGCATTTATTAATCAGATTAACGACAGCCGAGAAATCAGTGATAAATACGGTCGCGCAATGGTGATTCAGTCGGAAATGAAAACTCCTGAACAGATCAAAGATGCTGTTGCCAGAGCCGCCACGACTTTTGGTGGATTAGATATTTTCATTGATGCGAATATGTTGCAAAAGCCGACACCAATTCGTCTGGATGGTGGCGTTGATCTTATCGATGACATGCTTGATCGTCATTTGAAACTTCCCATGATGTTGACTCAAGCGGTTCTGGGTTATCTGAAAAGTCGCAAAAAAGGGCGTATCATTTATCTTTTGAACGAGTCACCGGTC
>JBJTMR010000096.1:0-4340 GCA_046070625.1 Bdellovibrio sp.
TGGTGCAGCTCCAGCGGCTGCGACATTAACAGCGGGCGCTGGTGTGTCGATCACAAATTCCGCAGGTGGAATCACGATCGCAGCAACAGGTTCTGGTGGTACAGTCACAAACGTGACTGGCACAGCTCCAGTGAGTGTGGCGACGGGAACATCGACTCCAGTTATTTC
Organism: Bdellovibrio sp.; assembly: GCA_046070625.1. Lineage (GTDB taxonomy): Bacteria > Bdellovibrionota > Bdellovibrionia > Bdellovibrionales > Bdellovibrionaceae > Bdellovibrio. The sequence goes on from JBJTMR010000096.1 coordinate 169, forward strand.
ACTAGCAAACGGTTCCGCAGCAGGACAAGTCTATCGTTGGGATGGCACAAGTACTTGGGCTGCAACTAAATTAAAATATACAGATTTAATCAATGTAACTTCTGGAAGTCCTTGGCCTTCAACATCGTGTGGTGCTGGGGAAGCTGTGGTGTGGAGTTCGGCAAGTGATAGTTTCACTTGTGCGAACATCGTAGCGAGTGTTTCTGGAAACTCTGCTCTTGCCAACGGTAAAGTTTGGGTTGGTGACGGTACAGGTAAAGCTGCTGAAGTTTCTGTATCTGGTGATGCGACATTGGCAAATACAGGTGCATTGACATTGGCTACATCTGGTGTGGGTGCGGGCACTTATAAATCAGTGACTGTAGATACGAAAGGCCGTGTTACATCAGGTACGAATCCAACAACTTTAGTTGGTTATGGAATCACTGACGCGGTAAAAAATGGCGGTGGTGTTGGTGTTATCACTTCAGGCTTAGACGCTTCTAAACCAGGGACTCCAGCGAATGGTGACCTGTTTGTTGCGACGGACACCCAAAAAATCTATCGTTATAATGGGGCGTCTTGGGACTTGATCAGCTCTGCGGGTGGTTCAGGCGGTACCTTAACAGCTCTTACATCTGATGTGTCAGCAAGTGGCAGTGGATCTGTGGTTGCCACAGTAAATTCAGTAGGTGGTTCAACGGCTGCGAATATTCACAATGCGGAATTAGCAGCCAATGCGGCAACGAATTTAAATACTGCAAGTACAATTGTAAAACGAGATGGCTCTGGAAACTTTACGGCGGGTACCATCACGGCCAATTTAACAGGGGCTGCTTCAGCCAACGTGTTAAAAGCTGGTGACACAATGACTGGCAGCTTAACTCATGCGGCAAGCACGGGTGATGTTTATACGGCTGGTTCTGGTGGTAACACAGTCACTGTTCAAGGTCCGACTGCGGCTATTGGTACAAGCTACGTGCTACGTCTTCCAACAAGTGTTGCGGGCTCAAACGGTCAGGTTCTGACTTCAGATACTTCAGGTAACTTAACTTGGACAACACCTTCAACGGTTGCAACATCATACTCTGGTGTTTTGCCAGTTGCTAACGGTGGTACGAATTCTTCGACGGCTTTAAACAACAACCGCATCATGGTATCTAGTGGTGGCGCGATCGTTGAGTCGGCGGCTTTGACAAATGGTCAAATCTTAATCGGTTCAACAGGTGCGGCTCCGACGGCTGCTGCATTGACAGCGGGTGCTGGTGTGTCGATCACAAATTCCGCAGGTGGAATTACGATCGCAGCGACAGGTTCTGGTGGTACAGTTACAAACGTGACTGGGACAGCTCCAGTGAGTGTCGCGACGGGAACATCAACTCCGGTCATCTCTCTTGCAAATGGTTCTGCAGCAGGACAAGTCTATCGCTGGGATGGCACAAGTACCTGGGCAGCAACGAAATTGAAATACACAGATCTAGTGAATGTGACCTCCGGTAGTCCATGGCCATTAACGTCCTGCGGAGCTGGTGAAGCTGTTGTATGGAACTCAGGGACAGATAGCTTTACGTGCTCGAACATCGTGGCAAGCGTTTCTGGTAATTCCACACTCGCGAATACAAAAATTTGGGTAGGTGATGGCGCTGGTAAAGCACAGGAAGTTTCCGTTTCTGGTGATGCGACTTTAGCGAACACAGGAGCTTTGACTCTTGCAAACTCAGGTGTGGGTGCTGGAACTTATAAATCAGTGACAGTCGATGCTAAGGGCCGTGTGACGGCTGGAACGAACCCAACGACATTAAGTGGCTTTGGTATTACCGATGCGATCGTTAATCTTGGTGGTACTCCTGGCATTCAAACAGGTTTGGATGCGGGTAAACCAGCGTCACCTGCCGCAGGTACAATTTATTTCGCAACAGATGCGTTGAAAATTTACCAATATAACTCTGGCTCATGGAGTACGATTGCGACTGCTGGTGGTGCTGGTGGCACCGTATCAACTGTGTCCGTGGCAACGGCCAATGGCTTAGCGGGATCAGTAGCAACTGCGACGACAACTCCAGTTATCACGTTGTCAACTAACGTGACGGGTATGGTGAAGGGTAATGGTACGGCTTTATCTGCTGCCACTGCAGGAACTGATTACTCAGCAGGGACATCAGCCCTCGCAACAGGTCTTTTGAAATCAACAACGACGACCGGAGCTTTGTCTATTGCTGGTTCTGCGGATATCACTTCGGCGTTGGGTTATACGCCTGTGAATAAAGCTGGTGATACGATGAGTGCCAACTTAATTCACGCGGCAAGCACTGGTGATGTTTATACGGCAGGATCTGGTGGTAATACGGTGACAGTGCAGGGACCAACGGGAGCTATTGGTACAAGCTACGTGTTGCGCCTACCAACAAGTGTTGCTGGATCCAATGGTCAAGTGTTGACGTCGGATACTGCGGGTAATTTGACTTGGACGACACCTTCGACGACAGCAACAGCTTATTCTGGTGTGTTACCTGTAGCGAATGGCGGTACGAATTCCTCGACGGCTTTAAACAATAATAGAATCATGGTTTCTAGTGGTGGTGCCATCGTTGAATCCGCGGCTTTGACGAATGGTCAAATCTTGATTGGTTCAACGGGGGCAGCGCCAGCCGCAGCGACATTAACAGCAGGTGCTGGTGTGTCGATCACGAATTCCGCTGGTGGAATCACAATCGCAGCAACGGGTTCTGGTGGTACAGTAACAAGCGTTTCTGGCACAGCGCCGGTGAGTGTTGCGACAGGAACTTCTACCCCGGTAATCTCATTAGCAAATGGTTCAGCGGCAGGACAAGTTTATCGTTGGGATGGAACCAGCGCTTGGGCGGCAACAAAACTTAAATACACAGATCTAGTGAATGCCTCTGCCGGCAGCCCATGGCCTGGAAGTTCTTGTACTGCTGGTCAAGCAGTGGTTTGGAACTCTGGTTCAGATAGCTTCACTTGCTCGAATGTGGTTCCAAGTGTTTCGACATACTCGTCACTTGCAAATACAAAAATTTGGGTGGGCGATGGAACAGGTAAAGCCCAAGAGGTTTCTGTTTCTGGCGATGCGACTCTGGCTAATACAGGTGCTCTAACGCTGGCTACCTCTGGCGTTGGTGCGGGAACTTATAAATCAGTAACTGTAGACACTAAAGGACGCGTAACTGCGGGAACGAATCCAACAACATTGAGTGGATTTGGTATTACTGATGCCGTGTCTAATCTTGGCGGGACGCCAGGTATTCAAACAGGCTTAGACGCGGGTAAACCGGTGTCTCCTTCAGCCGGAACGATTTACTTCGCAACAGATACGTTGAAAATCCATCAATACAACTCGGGCGCATGGAGCATGATTGCTTCTGCTGCTGGTGCGGGTGGGACAGTGTCGACGGTTTCCGTAGTCACTGCTAACGGGTTGGCGGGAACGGTGGCGACAGCTTCCAGTACTCCGGCTATTACTTTGTCGACAAATGTGACTGGGATGGTGAAGGGTAACGGCACGGCCTTATCGGCTGCAACGGCGGGGACTGATTACTCTGCGGGGACTTCAGCCCTGGCAACGGGTCTTGTGAAATCAACGACAACAACCGGAGCTCTGTCCATTGCAGGGTCGGCGGATATCACGTCGGCTTTGGGTTATACACCAGTGAATAAAGCTGGTGATACGATGAGTGCAAGCTTAACTCACGCCGCAAATACTGGTGATATTTATACAGCGGGGTCTGGTGGTAACACTGTGACAGTGCAGGGTCCAACAGCAGCTATCGGTACAAGCTATGTCTTAAGACTGCCAACAAGTGTTGCTGCATCGAGCGGGCAAGTATTAACTTCAGATACATCTGGTAACTTGTCTTGGACAACGCCATCAACAACAGCCACTGCATACTCAGGTATTTTGCCAGTTGCAAATGGTGGTACGAATTCTTCAACGGCATTGAGCAACAACCGCATCATGGTATCAAGTGGTGGTGCGATTGTTGAGTCTGCTGCCTTGACGAACGGTCAATTGCTTGTGGGTTCAACAGGTGCAGCACCAACAGCGGCAACGTTGACAGCAGGGACTGGTGTTAGCATCACGAATGGTGCAGGCAGCATCACAATCGCAACAACAGGTGCGCCACCAACGGGCACTGCTGGCGGTGACTTGAGTGGTTCTTATCCGAATCCAACGG
>JBJTMR010000097.1:0-20888 GCA_046070625.1 Bdellovibrio sp.
CAACGGCTGCTGGGGCGGTTGTTGTACCATGCCCGTCGAAGTTAAGTTATCAGATCTGATTCGTTTAGGTGTGACTGACGAAGACGAAGCCGCCAGCGGCATCAAAAAACTCGCTAAGCGCCTTATTCGCGAAAAGATCATCGTCTCTTACCGAGCCGGCACCGAATTCTTCATGCTCGCGCAAAGATCTAATAACGATTGTCAGTATCTTCATCCCATCACAAGACTCTGCACCGTCTACGAAAAACGTCCCGACACTTGCAGACAATTTCCTGATATTGGGCCTCGCCCTGGGTTTTGTCCCGTCGGTCCTCGATAGTCGGTTCGGTCCTTTCTAAAAGTACCTAGGGGTGTGGCTTAGGCTGTCCGCTTTGGACAGTCCTCGCTCTTTTCTTTTCTCGGCTTCGATGGGGAGTCGTGGTTCGATCTTGTTTGTGTTCCTCTCATTTTCTTCTGACCTGCGGAACTCGCGGCCAGCCTAAGCCACACCCCTAGGTACTTTTAGAAAGAACCGAACCTCCACGCGTGTTGGGGGGAACCAAGAAGCTTTTAGAAATGGAAATTTTGAAGCAAGTAAGACCCCGGAGCTCCCGGGCGCAATAGAGAGCTATCGACTTCTCCGAAACCCAAAAAACACATCTCATCTAGCGATGCCGCACTGGCTTCTAGCACTCTTGACTGTCTCTAAGGGGTAGGGGTCCTTGCTGAATGCAAGTTCCGCAGCGAAGCGAGGACTGTCCGAAGCAGTCAGCAAGGACCCCTACCCCTTAGAGACAGGCAAGCCCCGCTCGAAGCCAACCCGTGCAAGGAGCGTCTCAAAAAGAGATGTGTCAGGTTTATCGACAAGGGATGGGGCCTAAAGCGTCACAGTGGTTATAAAAAGTGTGCCAAGTCTTCGATACGTGAGTTGGTGTGGCACATTCGATGCTCCTCTATCAGTTAGGAAACTGGAGGAGCTTATGGGCTTTACAGATAGAAAACTCGAAATGGCGATCTTCGCAACGGCGGCAGTGTTTGTTGCTGGCCTCGGGTATTTGTTTAAAGCACCAGTTCAAAATGTTTTAGCGAATGCTGATGTCACTTATGAAATGCCTCGTCCTAAATCTTTCTTGGCAGCCCTATTTGATTTAGGTGGCCGAGAAGTTTCCCGCAAATATGTAAATCCATTTGAAAAGAAAAAAGCCGAAGAGGCTAAAAAAACAGCTGAGGCAAAAAAAGCAACTGAGGCTGCAAAAGCTGCTGCTGTTGCGGCTAAAAAAACTGATAGCAAGAAGAACGACCCAACAAAAAAACCAAGTGTTGATATTAATGTTGTCAAAGCTGATCCCACGAAACGTATCTTTGATAAAGATATCGGTCCTGGTGGCCGCGGTGGTGTGAATTTCCAAATGGCGAATAACAACAATAATAAGACGGACAATTCTCCGAATCCGAAAGACAAAAAAATCACGGCAGAACAATGGAGAAGTTTGGTTCTTGGTCAGCCCACTCAAGCAAATGTAAATAAGATGGTCGCAGCTTATATGGCTGGTGATATGACTGATGCGGAATTTTATGGAATCACTAAAGAGCTTATGCACAACAGTAACACCGAGACTCAGGCTCTTGGTTTGTCAGCGGTGAGTTCATTCTATACGACAAGTGCTTTCAGTATTGTTGCTACGAACTATTCAGTTTTCCCAACGGATGTTCAAACTAAAGCGGATGCTTATCTGCTGGGTTATGCCAACACCGGGCGTTTAGGTATCCTTGCCTCTGCATTGAAAAGTTCATCAGCTGACGTTGTGTCAATGGCAACACAGATCGTACTTAAAGGTTATCAAGCTGCTAAATCCAGTGTCGGAGCGGGGACAGAGGGTGGTTCTGGTTCGAGTTCTGGAAGCGATGTGAATGTTAGCTCTGTGTCTAGCTACACACGCTTCGTTGCAATTTTTCAAACCCTTGCACAAAGCACGGATTCCGAAATTGCGGGCCTTGCCAACTCGGCTCTTAGTCAAATTCAAACAGGTGTTGCCGCTTTGTAATTGCAAAGTGTTGCGCATCTAATTGTTGCTTGCGCGAATTGATCTAGACTTTAAATACTCATTATAAAATACAATAGCCGCAAATTTCGAACACTTTGAAAGGCGGCTTTATGAAAATAAGCTTATTGCTTGCAGTTTTTCTTTTATCCTCAACATCATTTGCTGATATTTGCGGCAAGACCGATGACCGTGCTCCTTCATTCGATCCAAAGGTGGGCCGTTTGGTGAGATCTGGTGAAACAAAGGGTTGTACGGCGGCATTGGTTGGCAATAGCTGTGTTATCACTACGGGCGCTTGCGCGCAAAATCTTGATTATGTCGAATTCAATGTTCCGGCTTCGATCGCGGGGATTCCGCAAGCGGTGGCCTCGGAAGATCGTTATGAGATTATTAAAAGCACAACTAAGTTTGAAGCAAAAGGTATCGGCAGTCAGTGGGCTGTTATGAAGCTTGCGCCAAATTCTATCACTGGAAAATTGGCAGGTGAGGTGCAAGGATTCTACAGAGTTGCCTCAAAGAAATCCCAAGATAACGATCCAATTCGTGTTGTGAGCTACGGCTATGCAAAAGACGATTTGTTTGAAATTAAAGATGGTGAGTATCGTGCAAATCCATATGGCGATATCATGCATTTTGCACAGGCCGTTTCATACGGGAAACTGGTTAAAGCGGGTATCTTTTTGATTCCAGACATTGTTGAGCACAGTGCCGATACATCATACGGCAACGGTGGGGCGCCAATCATCAGTGAGAAAACCAATGAAATTGTAGGCATTAACACTCACGGTGGTTGCAAAGCTGTCTATATGAATGACATGGGGGCTCGTTATACGAACTCCGGTACTTCGGTAACTGGCAACAGCAAATTGAAAAAAGCCATTGCGGCGTGCTTGGCGCAATAGGAGCCCTAGAGGCCCTGCGCAATTCCGAAAATTGCTGACAGATTTAGATATTTTCGACGACAATGTTTTTCATGAAATATTGTCGTCGTTTTATTTTTATGCTTTTAAGTCTGATGTTGTTGGCGTCTGCCAATGCGTCGACGAATTTGCCTAGAAACTTAACGGCTTCTGATCAGGTTCGGGCTTTGGAACTTTTAGGTTTTGGGTCTTCTGGGAAGATCTTGGCGGATCCTTATCCCTTGGGTGGATACTCCGGTGTGGAAGTCGGTTTGTCGACGCAATTCATTCCTATCGGTGACCTGGCCAGTCTTGGCAGTACAACGGACAATAAAGGGGAGTTGTCTTATTATTCCCTGACGATGGGTAAAGGCCTTTTCTATAACGTCGATGCGTTTGTGTACTTCACACCAGCGATTCAGTCGGAAGAAATGCAAAGCTTTGGTGGACAAGTCCGTTGGGGATTTTATGAAGCCAACTTTTTCCCGATTTCTTTTTCTGCCATGGTTTACCTGGGTGGCGCTAACTTCCAAAATTTAATCAATGTGCAAACCACCGGTCTTGATTTGATTGCTACCGTAAATATGGACCAGATGGCCTTGTACTTTGGTGGTGGGCGGATTCGCGCACAAGGAACCTTTATTGGTGGCGCGAATGGGATCACGGCCAGTCACAATACCGAAAAACAAGATGTCATCGAAGATCATTCGTTTTTTGGTGTGAGCATCGGCTTTGCCAAAATGTTTTTGGCATTGGAAGTCGATCGATATTCCGATTCAGTTTACAGCGGGAAGTTAGGCTTTAGATTCTGATTGAGCTTTTTGAATAAGTTTTGTCGTCGATTTGCCGTCGATAAACTGCAAAGACATTACTTGGCCACCGTAGCCAGCAACAAAAGTTCCGCCCACGATTTGTTCAATCTTCCAGTCGCCACCTTTAACTAAGATATCCGGTTTCACTTTGTGAATCAGAGTTTCCGGAGTGTCATCAGTAAAGATAACAGTAAAGCCCACGCAGCCAAGAGCCGCTAAGATCTCAGCTCGATCTGCTTCAATTTGTACAGGACGAGTGGGACCTTTAAGGCGCTTAACACTGGCATCAGAATTTACGCCAACCACCAAGACATCACCTAAAGATTTTGCCTCTTGCAGATAGCGGACATGACCGACGTGAAGCAGGTCAAAACAGCCATTTGTGAATACGATTTTTTTGCCTTCAGCTTTGAATGGGGCCAATGCTTGTTCAATATTTTCAAATGTACGAACTTGGCCCATGATGCCTATGCCTTTTTAAGAAGACGTGCGCCAGTGATCTGACCAGCGAAGTCTTTACCAAGAATTGCAGAAATAATTGGGAATACGATGAATCCAGTCAAAACCACCAAAGCGCTGCGAGCAGCCACTTTCAAAGCGAAGATACCAGTTGGCAATTCTTCAGGTTGTCCCATTCTTTGATCGAACGCCCATTCACCCGGAGTTGCGCCCATAAAGATACGGTTCACAGTCAGGTAAATGAAAGAAACTCCACCGAAGATCGCCGCTGTCGCCAAATAAATCATATAAGCTTCATCGGGATGAGTCAGGTTGCCGATCAAATCAACTTTTGTGATCAAAAGAAGAATGATCATGCACAACAAGCTGGCCGCGATAACGAGCATGCCATCCAAAATTGCTGCAGAGAAACTCCAGTAAGAAGCTTTGTAAGTTTCTTTCGTGGGAGTTGCAGTGATCTTGTTTTTAGATTTGCTTTCATCGAAATCAAATCTGCGATTTTTTTGAAGTGTTTTAAGGATTTCATCAACAGCGGCTGTTGATGAGGAACCGTCTCCGCCAACTTCAGTTAAATTACCTGAAGCAGATGGCAGTGTTGACGGAGTTTTCTTGCGAGGCAGTGGTGGACGAAGTGGATCTACGGAACCTTCGTCAATCAACTCCAATCCAGAGCTTTTCAAAATATTCGGAGAAGAAGCTTGGAAAGAATCAGCTTCAGCCGCTGCTTTACCAGCGCTTTTCTTTTTATGGAATCCAAGACCTTCGGTCAGGGGCTTAAACTCAAATTCCTCGAAAGGATCCATGCCTTCTCCTTTAACTCATCAGATCAAAGTCATACTTTAGGACTGATACCAAGGCCATGCAAGCCGTTTCAACTCGCAGAACTTGGGGTCCCAGTGTGACTGGATGAAGGCCTAGGTTTTGGAACTTTTCGACCTCGTTGTGGGAAAATCCACCTTCGCTGCCGACGATGATCCAAATGTCGGTAACTCCTTGAGGTTTCTGAGCTTTTACCTTACTGCAGTATTCTTTGATGCTTAAAGTTGAAGCACCTTCATAAGCAAATAGACCCGCACTGGAGTCGTTCTGGTTAATCAGGGAATTGAGCTTATCTAATGGAACAGCCGGGTAAACCTTCATCAAATCGCCGCGTCCCGATTGTTGGGTTGCGGAGCGTACGATCTTATCCCAGCGCTCGACTTTGTTCTCGGAGATCTTTTCGCCCGAGCGGACAAAGCTGAATTCAGAAAAGAACGGTTGGATGGATTTAACACCCATTTCCACAGCTTTTTCCATAACTGCATCCATCACGGGGAAGCGAGAAATAGAAAGAGCCAAGTGAATATGGGGATTCTTAAGAGGGGGGATTATGCGCTCTTCAAGGATCTGCGCTGTCGCGGATTTTTTAGCGACAGCAGTGACTTCAACGAAATAGGCTTTGGAGTCTTCTGTCAGAACTTCAAACTTAGAGCCTTGCTCTTGGCGGCAAACATCGAAGATATGATGAAACACATCTCCAGAAAAGTTCACTTGATCGCCAAAGAGATCTTTTTTCTCAATCCAATATCTTCTCATTGGTCGATCCTATGTTTCCGAGGATTGTGCCCAGTAACCAACCCATTCATCTTTTTCAAGACGACGGACAACTGTCAGATTTGTTCCTTCAAAGAATTTTTCAAAGAAGTGATTATCACGCTCTTCTAAAATACCTGTAAGCAAAATGTGACCGCCGGGCTTTAGCACGCGCAAAAGATCTTTTTTAATATTGATCAAAACGCCGTCGATGATGTTAGCAACAACGACATCATAAGGGCCACGGATGTCTTCAAGTTGTGTTTCCGGGATGTCGATTTGTGGAAGTTTATTAAGCTTCACATTGTCACGTGCTACTCGGCGAGCTTCGGGATCAATCTCGATACCCGTTGCCAAACCCATACCGCCCATCTGTGCAAGCATCGCCAGGATGGCAGTGCCAGTACCCACATCAAGCAAGGCCCAGTCAGCTAAAGTTGCTTTATGTTTTTCAACTAGCTTATGAATAAAGAAGGCCATCATTTGAGTCGTCGCATGAGTGCCTGTACCGAATGCCATTCCAGGATCAATGTAAATGGGATGTTTGCACTCAGGTGGAGGAGTTAGCCAAGACGGCACAACCCAGAAGTCACCAACTAGGCGGAAGGGTTTGAAGCCTTTTTTCCACTCTTCTAGCCAGTCTTTATTTTCTTCTTCGAAAATGGTCCATTTGATGTTTTTGTTGTACTCAAGCAAGCCATCGAAAAAATCTTGGCTCGGGCTTTCAGCAAAGAACACGTCCATGTCGTGCATGGGAACTGTAACGACCTTGGGATCGTAAGTCAGATCAGGTTGACTGAAGACCAATGCTTCAGAGACGCCAGTGGCGCCACAACCAAAGCTGTGTGTCGTAATGATGTCTTCAAGGTCAGCGGGAACTTGGCTTAGGCGGATACGGAAATATTTATTTTCACTCATGCCCTGAGTTGTTACCAGAATTCGCCACTTTTTCAAGCTTTTCGCCAGTCAATTCGACAGGTTGGCTAAAGTTCTTTTCTGGTGCAGCAGAAGCCGCCTGAGCCTGTAATTCCTTCTCAGGATTTATCTTGGCCACAGCAGGAGAAGTCAAATTCAAGGGTGCCGGGGGAGTCACCGTAGCAGAAGCCTGGGCCGGAGTCGCCACAACAGGCGCATTCGTCACCACTGTTGTGACCGTCGTGGTTGTAGTGGTCGTAGAGTTTTCCTCTGCCACTTTACGTTTTGGTTTAGGCTTAGAAGTATCAATAAACGATCCACGTAAATCGACCTTGTCGCCTGTCATAATGCCAATTTGTTCCAGCATCGGTAATTCATCACGGGAAAGCAGAGTGAACTCACGAGCCACAGCAATTTTGTCAAACACAGCGATCACTTTAAGTTGTCCAACGGGAACCGCAATTTCTCCAAAAGAATTTGCACCCGCAGCATCCCGAATATTGATTTTACGAACAGCGGTCACCACCAGATTCTTTTTCAAACCTGAGTCCGGCCCGGCCGTAATATAGAAGTCTTTGTAGGGAGTTTCTTCGTCAGACAGAGTAATATTTCGACGAACATCAATGATAGTCATCGAATCCGCTGCGCGAGCAGAGGGAAGAAAGCTTGCCAACATTAAGAGCACACTCATCATAAAAACCTTCCTTGGTTCTTCTTGCTCTTTCTATCGGTTGTCTCTTTTTGAAACTTTAACTTCTGGGGCTTTGGTCCAGCCTTTGTCCTTTTTAGGGGTGGGTGGTTTGCACGGAGGAGCGCTTTGCTCGGACAGTCCTCGCTCTTTTCTTTCTCGGGCTTCGATGTGGGAGCCGTGGTTCGATCTCTTCTTTCCTGGTCTCGTGACTTTTCGAAGCTGCGGAACTCGCACGCACTCCTCCGTGCAAACCACCAACCCCTAAAAAGGACAAAGGCTGACAGCATTCCCGGACTTTATGCGGAAAGAGCCGCCGTGGCTTCGCCGGCTTCGGGGAGGGGACGGGGAGTTTTTGAGACCGCGTAAGAGGGTTTTGGGTGTCATTGGGGTCTTAGGAATCGCGAATCAGAGACGGATTATGAACTATCAGAGTGCCGCGTAAAACTTCAAGAACGCCATTTTAACTGATCTTTTCCTACCGAATACTCCTACGAGTTTGAGTCTGTGGGTACTTAGTGGTTTCAGCCAGACGCGTGCGAGTTCCGCAGCGAAGCGAGGACTGTCCGAGCAAAGCGGCTGGCTGAAACCACTAAGTACCCACAGGCTCAAGCTCGCAGCAAGAAACTAAAATTAAAAAGATTAATTAGAAACGATAGCTCCTTGAACGGAGGAATAGACCTTATAAGCCCCCCCAGAAGTCTGCTGTTCGATTCCGCTCATGTAGTTACCGACTGTGGATTGCACGCGGTAAGTTGTAGGGCCACCTGTAGTGACGCCCGATTGAGTGGAGCCAGAGACGAGACCTGTGGATTTGGCTGGGGCTTTCATGACTTCGACGATTTCGTTTGTGATATTTTCTAGGGACGCTTCCATGGAGCAGCCAGCGGTTGCTAACATCGTTAGAGCAAGCAAAGTTAGCTTTTTCATTTCTCGTCCCTCCAGAAAAATTCAAGTATCTTCGACAGGATACTTATCGGCAGAATTCCGAAGTTTTTTAGCTATTCTCGCTTTGAGACAGGTTCTTTACATCGGCTTAATAGACTATGAATTGTTCTGATTCAGTCGCGCCTGAGTATTAAAGATCAGCGCTGAGGCAATCACCAGGGCTCCGAAAAGTTGGCGAAGACTTAGGGTGTCTCCAAAGATCCACCATCCCAAAATAGCTGCGGTGAGCGGTTCAACCATCATCAACAAAGCTACTTCAGAGCTTTTCAGTTTTTGCAGGGCTGCCAATTCTAAAGTCAGAGGAATGATGGTGCTAATAATCGCGATGCCCAAAATGGACGAAGCCGCCGTGCTGGTAAGATGAGGAATTTGGCCAAAGTTCGGGTGATGAAATGCCGCTAAGGCTAGGGCACCAAAAGTGATCACATATAAACTTGAAGAAAGAGGGCGTACATTTTTCTGCAAACGTCCCGAGACCATCACATAAATGGCATAACTGATGGCGGACCCCAAGCCTGCAGCAATAGCCCAAACATTTCGAATTTCAATATGGCCCCAAAGCAAAAGTAAGAGACCCGCAGAAGCTGCAACCAGAGTCAGAGCCTCTTTTTTTGAAATTTTATCGTGAGTAAAAAAATGCGAAAAGACGTTCACCCAAAATGGATAAGTATAAAGCAGCAGGGCGGCTAGGGTTACGCTGAGGCCTTCAACAGCTTTGAAGTATAAAGTCGAAAAAAAGCCATAACCAAAAATACCCAGCATCGCCGTGATAAAAATCTGCTTTTTGGTTAAGCGCACCCATTCGGGTTTAAATAAAAGAAGGAAGATCCAAATCAGTAATGCTGCCAGAGTAAAGCGGTAGGTCAGGAATTCTCCGACAGAGAGGCCGGAGTTGAAGGCGATTTTTCCGAAAATCCCTAAAAAACCAAAACCCACGCTTGCGATGGAAATCTCGATGGTTCCTCGAAGGCGTGGGTTCATTTTCATGGGCTATCTTTTGCCCTTGGCGGCTGGTTTCGCAACTCTGACGCCACCTTTGTAGCCAGTTTTTGAAACCTTTGCGGATTTTTTACCCGCAGCAGATTTCTCAGTTTTCTCAGATCGTGCTTTCTTCTGAGCTGGAGCTCTGCCTTTGTAAGAATTCTTTTTAACTTTCAAGTCTTCTGGGTCATCCGCCAAGAAGACGCGATTTGCTGCCACGTCATTGACGTAAACCAACTCGCCGGCTTTCAAAGCACCCAAACGCAAGCGACCGATAGCCACACGTTGAAGTCTCAAAACGTCGAAACCAATTTTTGTGAACATCTGACGGATCTGACGGTTTTTACCCTCTGTGATCACGATTTTGTACCATTCGTACTTTTCAGATTTGTTGTCGCCTGTTTTTTTGATTTTCTCAATATGACGGGCAGATACTTTACCACCAACGATCGTCACGCCACGTTTAAGTTTTTCAAGTTGGTGCGGTTCTGGTTTGCCGTCCAGTTTGACCAAGTAAGTTTTCGTTACTTCTTCTTTTGGATGGGCGACTTTGTTGGCGTAATCACCATCGTTCGTCAAAAGGATCATTCCCTCAGAGTCCCAGTCCAGACGACCGACAGGGAATACGCGAGTTGGAACGCCTTCAAGATATTCTGCAACAGTTGGGCGACCTTCTGGATCATCCATTGTTGTCAAAACACCCGCTGGTTTGTTGAATACAAGATAGAGTTTTTGAGACAGGGGTTTTCTCAAAATTTTGCCGTCGACAAGGATCTTGTCGTGTTGAGGATCGACTTTTACGCCAAGCTCGTACACGCGTTTACCATTTACGGTAACCAGACCTTCTTCGATCATTTTGTCGGCATGGCGACGGGACGCAAGACCGCTGTCAGCAATTAGTTTATTAAGTCGAACTCTTTCAGAGGAGTTATTTTCAGACATTCTTCATCAGCCTCAGGTAATTGTTGAGTGATCAATATATCACTACTGAGGGCTGAAGAGGAGAGATTCTTGCGGTTGATCTCAGTCAGCGCGTGTCTGAGGTCACGAGCCAACAAAGTCATGAGTTTATCTCCCAAAAAGATGTTCTCTAGGGCGGTATCGGCCTTGCCTAGGACGATATTAGACCATTTGATGGCTTCAGAATCACCCTGTTGGACAAGAGCACAGGTTCTTTCCAATTGGCTGACCAAATCCTGGTAGTAGGGATCAGTTCGGCGATCGATGAAGAATTGCTCCAGGCGTTTGATAGGGTAAAGAATACGCGTTTGATCCTGAAGGGGTTCGTTTTTGATCTCCAAAAGCTTTTGGAAAACATATCCACGCATCAAAACACCGGTGACTTTGTCCTTCATCACGCGGAATTGAGCCGTAATATAAGGAGCCACTTCAATTTTATGGTCGTGATGGCTGGAAAGCTCCAACTCTGGAGTGTAGTAAAGAACCAAATCTTTGCGCAGAGGTTCCAAAGAACCATCACGAATTGTAAACTTGCGATCAAAGGTACGAACTTCCAGAGATTTATCAGCTCTCAAGACGATTGCGACCACTCGTTTGTTTTGATCTGGCAGAATGCGGAATTTGTCGCCGTCTTCGCTTTTTGACTTGATGTAAGAACTCACTGCGTCAATTAGATCGGAAAACTGTTCGATCTCGATAATCTGCGTGTTTTGCGGAAAACGAATCGGGGAGAGATCAAACTTTTGTTGATAGAAACTGTTGAAGTTGTCCAAAAGGAACTGAACTTCGTGGCCCAGCTGCTGCTTATTGGACGCCCAATGGGGATAATCCATGCAATAGCTGAAAAACATCTCAATAATCTCGGGAGTTAGGGCGTCTTCACTATGAGGAAAACCTCTTAAAAAATTATAGAAAGACAAACGCGTCGGCGTATTTTGGGGATTTAGATCCGACACGAATTTCAGCAGTTGGCCCACTTTTAACATGCGCAAAACATATGAACATTTGAAATTTTAGTCCAGAAAAAATATGATATAAGGCACGTACTTTTCATTGATAGAAAAGCCGCGTCACATCTGATCCCAAGGAGGGCCGGAGTATGCATAAAGAATTAAACCCTGAATTGTTTGGTGAAAAGAAGATCAACAAGGGTACAAGCCTGGAAGGCTCGTCCACAATGGGTTCTGGAGCGACTAGCTACCTCAATACTGATCGTCAAATTTTCGAAATTAAGGCGCAGAACCAAGCTTTGGTTGATCAAATGAATAAAATTGTGGGTACAGTAAATGAACTTATCAAATCCACAAACACGAAGTTTGAGCGCCAGCAGGCCCTTTTGAGCCGTCTTGAGCAAAGCCACAATGGGCTTGCGACTGAAGCTGGTCAGAAAATCACTCAGCTTTCTCAACGAGTGAATGAACGCAAAAGTTTGGATTTGAAAGTTCAAGAGATGGTGGATCGTCATAACAACATCATCAAAAGCTTTGAAGTACGCATGAACCATCTGCAAAAACTTTTGTCCGAAAAAGAAGCGCAAATGATTTCCAGTCAAGCAGCTTTGAACGAAGCTAAAATGGAAATCGCGCGTTTGAAACGCCTGTAATGATAAAGAACAACCCTTTTCCGGCAACTGAGATTGGGGACCTGAATGCTCCAATTCCTTGGTGGACATGGGTTGTTCCTGTTTTTGTTCAAGTATTGGGGCGTATCTTAAGTCCCTATTTGACGGTGAGCCCGGGAATATATCTTTTATATCTACCGTATTTGACAGGTGTACCACTGGTGTTGTGGTGGGGGCCTCGGGTTTTGCTGGGTGTGTGGATTTCGAGTTTTTTCGGCGCTTGGTTAGTGGACTTCCCTCAAGAGGTCATTTTGTTTTTAGGGATCGCCGAAGTTTCTAAAGTTGGAATCGGCTATCTTTCTTGGAAATATTTAAAAATTTATCAAAAAAGTTTAAAGAACACCTGGGGTGTTTTCTATTGCTGGCTTTTGACTTTTGCATTGCCAAATTTTATTGGCAGCTATTTGCTAATGGCAATTCTGACGGTGGGTGGTGTTTACCGCGGAGAAGGGTTCCTATCAGGGTTTTTCATCGTAACCTTAATAGACACCTTTATGGGATTGCTTGTGAGCTTTCCGTGCTTCATCGTCATGAGCAATTTCATGTTTCGTAAAGGGTGGACCAATTGGCGCAAGTCGCCTTTCGAATGAAATGCGACTTTTGAATGAAGGGCTTATTTAGAGCCCTTTTCCATTCGTTGCAGGAACTTATCCGCAGGTTCAAATTGCATCAATGTCAGAGCATCAATCCAAACCCCATTTGGGTTAAAGAATAAGACCGTCGGCAAACCTTGAATGTTGTATTTCTTTTTCAAGGCTTTCAGTTCTGGCGTGTCTTTCGTGGCATCAAATTTAAGAACCGTGAAATTTCCCGCCATCGCGCGAACGCGAGGATCCGTGAAGGTGTGTTCTTCAAGCTCATGACAAGCGGCACACCACTCTGCCCAGAAATCGACGATCACCGGGCGGCGATCTTTAGCGGCTTGGTCCAAAGCGGCCTGGGAATAAGGTTGCCAGTTCATCATTTGAATCCGATTGATCGAGTTGTCAGCCATTACGCGTCCGCGGATATAAGGGCGTAAGTCAAAGACCGACAAAACTAAGTAACCAAAGCCGACAAGTAAGGCTGCTTGCATCAGGCCTTTTTGTATGTGCTTCGCGGGGCCTCCACCTTTTGCGGGAAGAAAAGCTCCATAAACACTTGCCAAAATAACCAGACCGATACCGAGTGAACCGTCAAACCAACGCACGGGTAACAACAGGTTGAGATAGTAATAGAATGCCGACAGCATCAAGGTTCCAAGGATGAATTTAAACCAAACCATCCAAGGGCCCGAGCGTGGCAAAGATTTCACTAACTGGTTCGAAAGCCCTAGCACGATGAAGATCAATCCCAATCCCAGTGCATAGACAAAAAGGAAGAGAAAACCAAAAAGTTTATTTTGGGTGGAAGCAACGTAAGTCAGAATGCCGACCAAAACCGGTCCAATACAAGGACTCGCCACAATTCCCGCAAACAGACCGGTCAGGTAAACGCCCACGACACTTTGGTTTTGTTTGCTGTTGCTGAGACGATTGCGCAAAAATGCCGGAACCTGCAAGTCATACAAGCCATACATCGAAAGCGCCATGGCCAAGAAAATGACACACACAATTGACAGCACATAGGGATTCCCCAAAGAGGCCCCAAACACACCGCCACCAGTTGCGGCTGCAAGACCTAAAATGGAATACGTTGTTGCGATTCCCAGAACGTAAATGCAACTGGTGAAGAAGTTTTGCAAACGAGTGCGTTCTTCTGAATGATTTCCTAAGACCGCCAAAGTAATCGGGATCATCGGAAAAATACACGGCGTGAAGCTGGTAAAGATCCCCGCAAAAAATACGAAGATTAATCCAGCAATCATGCTGGAGCCTAAGTATTTTTTAAAATTAGCGGAATCAAAAAAGTTACTTGCAGCTTCGTGCTGAACCGCGGGAGCTGCCGTGAGTTGCGCAGTGCCCTCTACCATCGGAGTCATAATTGGAACTTCGATAGTTTTCGTTGTCGGGAAAAGACAATATTGATCGGAACAAGCCTGATAGACGAGTTCAAGTTTCATCTTGTCGTATTTTTTTAGAAAACGATCTGGAGCTTCAAGGCGGGCAGTAAGTGTGGCTTCCCCAGCAACGCCTGTGCGTTCGCGCTTCGAAAATTTGTCATACCATTTCGTGATAGGTTCAATTTTAAACGGCGCAATTTTAAAACCATCTGGTTCTAAAATCACAACGCTGAACTTGTCTTCGTAAGCATGGAAGCCCATCGGAAGTTGCATTTTAATTTCAATAGAACCACCTTGGCCGGGGCTCCATTCATAAGGCAGGACCTTGGTCGTAACCAACATCGGGTCTGTTTCGTCATTGGCCTTTTGAGCCCAGGACGTAAGACTTGTACAGAGTAGAAAACAGACAATCAAAAAGTTCTTCAGATTAGTTTCCATATATTTTGTCTTAGTCCCTCTCCGGACCATGGGCAAGTTTATTTGGTGATGACTCAATTCTAACACGTATCAATCCGATAGAGAAACTGAAGAGGTCAATCATTATGGGTTTTGTAGGTATATTAATTGTATTTGCGACTGTTTTCGGGGGCTACATTGCCGGTCACGGTAAAATGGGAGTTATCCTCGAGGCTGCGACTTTAGAGATGGTGATCATCGGTGGTGCCGCATTCGGTGCCTATGTTATTGCCAACCCAATGAAGATCGTAAAGATGGGTATTAAAATGTCCATCAAGGCGATGACAAGTAAAGGCCCTCAAAAGCAAGACTACGTCGAATTGATGCAGATGCTTTTCCAACTTTTTCAAGTCTTCAGAAAAGAAGGACCTCAAGGTATTGAAAAACATATCGAGGAACCAGAAAAGTCTGACATCTTCAAAGCGTATCCAAGTTTCATGCACAACCATCACGCGGTGGATTTTTTGTGTGACACGATGAAAGTAACTTTGTCTGCGGAGCTTTCTCCGTACGACGTTGATGATCTTTTGGATGCGGATATTAAAGGTATTCACGCTGAAGAACATCTAGCGCAACATGCGGTTGCGGCGGTCGCCGGGGGATTCCCGGGACTAGGGATCGTTGCCGCCGTACTTGGTATCGTTAAGACCATGGGTGTCTTGACGGCAGGTACAGAGGTGATCGGGGAGTACGTAGCCCATGCCCTTGTGGGTACGATGTTAGGGGTTTTCTGTGCTTACGGTTTGATTGAACCGACCGCAACAAAAATGGCAGCGGATATCGAAGCCGAAGGTCGTTACTTGAACTGTATTAAAGCAGCGCTTGTGGCTTTGCAACGTGGTGCACCTCCTATCGTATGTGTGGAGTACGCACGTCGTTCCATCATGCCAGAAGAAAGACCAACTTTTGCTGAAGTAGACAAAGCAACTAAAGAAATCAAAAAGGCCGCGTAACGTCGGCGGATGTCGGCGGACGCCGAGGATGTCGGCGGACGCCGAGGATGTCGGAGCCGCGGCAGCGGCGCAGACTGGACTTCATCCAACGATTGGATGAGAAATTGGATAAGGATATATGGCAGAAAAAAAACAGACGATTGTTATCAAAAAAATTATCGTCCAAGGTGGCGGTGGTCACGGGGGTTCCTGGAAGGTTGCCCTTGCTGACTTCATGACCGCTTTGATGGCCTTTTTCCTTGTTATGTGGATTGTTGGACAATCTGATCAAACTAAGAAAGCGGTTTCTGACTATTTCTCGACACCCTCAGTGATCGAATACAATTTCCAAAACTTTGGTGCGGAAGTGACGTTGGAAAAGCTTTTCTTGGATTTCTTGAATGAACCTTTGAAGGCTTTCCAAAGTTTTATGGAGCCTATCGATAAGACACCAAATCTTTTAGATATGGGGTCAGCAAAAGTAGTAGCGGCTTATATGGCAGATCAGATGAATGACGTTGCTAAAAACGTGCAAGTCAATCCGGATGGTTTTGATTTTGATATTCCTGATTATATGTTGTTCGAGCGCGGAACTTCGACACCGAATGCAAACTTTGTCCATGTAATGGATAAAATTAAAGCGGTGACGACGGGCTTGAAAGACGCGGATATCAAACTGACTTCAGGATTATTTGTACAAGCAGTTCCTGATGCTAGCGAAATGACTGCAAACAAAGTGGCTTCGCAGCGTTTGGATATCGTTCGGAATAAGGTTCTGGCTTCGTTGGAAAGTAGCACTGTGGGCGTGAATGGCACCATCAGTGTTAAAGAAAAACGCGGTGAAGTAGATCCTAAGAAACTTATTGGGTTTATTCACATCAAGATCACTCAGAAGGAAATGACTTCTGATGGACGTAAACAACGTAAGTTAGACACATTGTTTGGTTCCAACCGAGTTGATATGTCTGTTTATGATAATTTTGTTCATCAGATCAGTAACCGTCGCAAAGAGGAAGATCATGCTAAGAAGCCTCTGCGCCAACAAGTTAATGATGAATTAAATGATGCGGCTAAAAGCCCGTCTTCGCTGACAGAATAAAGAAAATGTCACCCGCGCCGCCTAAATCCGAGGCGGCCGTGGTTCCAGTGACAGATCCTTCTACGAACATCGGTCCCCAGTTAGTTCCTAAAGCGGTTCGCAAATCAAAGTAGGGATCGATCGTACTGACATCGGGGGTATTGTAACCCACTTCATTATTCCAAATCCAAGAAGACCCCACCGTCGTAGATTTTCCCAGAGAGTAACGCACGGATCTGTTATGAGTGCCTTCCCAGTTGCTCAACCCATCATAATTTATGTGGTAATCCCCGAAGTTAAGATGCAGGCCCAGGATATTTCCGTTGCGGTCACCACCGTTATAGTAAGTGCTGTGGCTGTACATAATCACGGCGTTCGACGTTTGAGAGAAATTAATGGTGATGTCGGCATTCGCGCGAAGGTTGAAATGATCATCACTGTGCGGGAAGTTGGTGTTGGAACCCCACACCCCTAAGCGAAACTGAGGGCCGAAGTTAAACCAGAAGGAGCCTTGCAGCGCTGGAGACTTGTCAGATTGTGACAAACCGTATTCGACATAGTGTGATAACAAGCTTACATCCCCAGACATTTTAAATGTCGGCGATGCATTTTCTGCAGCAAAGCTGCGTGCAGAAAGACCCAGTAAAATAATAGTAAAAGCAATGTATCTTCGCATAGATAGTGCATTTCATTCTGACTGATGTGCGGCGGAAAAACAAAGAATTCGCAAACTCAAGCTGGACCAAGAGCTAAGTGGCGGGTAAGGTCGGTTCTTTGTTAGACTGGACCGCAGTGATGAATTTAGATCTTCCATTGAATGAGTATACCTATATTGCCTTTGATACTGAAACCAGCGGGGCCTATCCCGTGGGATATGACATCGTCGAGTTTGGTGCGGTGAAATATTATAAAGGCGAAGAAATTGACCGCATGCAGTTTCTTTTGAAGCCGCGTGAACAAATGAGCGACTTTATTATTGGTATCCATGGGATCACCAATCAAATGGTGGAAACTGCGGCCGTCATGCCGGAAAAAATTCGCGAGATTCATAACTTCTTTAAAGGTGCGGTGGTGATGGCTCACCATGCGCCCTTTGATCTGGGGTTTTTGACGATTGATTTTGAAAAAGCGGGGTTGCCGTTGCCGACTGAGCCGGCTCTTTGCACCAGCCTGTTGTCACGTAAGTGGATTCACGGCGTGGAAAATCACAAACTGCAAACATTGATCAAACATTTGAACATTGATGGTGGACAAGCTCACCGAGCTTATGACGACGCGAAAGCCTGTTTGTACGTGGGCCTAGAGTGTTTCAAAAAAATGGGTGAAGGCGCGACGCTGGAACAAGCCATTAAAAGTCAGGGCAAAAAATTGTGGTGGAAAGACTATGCGCTTTTTTCCGTTAATGATCAAAATTTGAAAACCATGATTGAATCCATCAATACTAAAAAAGATTTGGACTTGGTCTATGATGGTGGTTCCAATAAAGGCGAAACTCGCCGCGTAACTCCGATCGGAATTGTACGCAATCCAGACGGGGATTATCTTTTGGCCCTTTGTCAGAGGGAAAATACGAATAAGAGATACTACTTATCCCGAATTAAAGATGTCGGCCTTGTGTATTAACTGAGTCGGGCTTCATTTTGCAGGCTCATCTTGACGCTTTCTAAATCGGATACATGATTAAGCTATGACCTCACAAATTATTGTGGGGGAAAGGTGAGACCATGTCATTCGTAGCTGGTTACCTTCCTGTTATCCCCTTAAGAAATGCTGTTCTGTTTCCAGGTGTCAGTATGCCTTTACGGGTTGGAAGGGATCGTAGTGTCCAAGCGTTGAATAAAGCCTTGGCCAATCAAAAGTGGATCGTATTGTTAACTCAGAAAAATCCTGAAGGGACTGTCGAAAAGATAGAGGATTTGCACACCATCGGAACTTTGTGTCGTATTGAATCGCACAAAAAAGAAGACGATGGCAGTTATACTATTTTTGTAAATGCACAACAGCGTGTGCGCGCCGTGAATATGAGATTTGAAGATGGAACTTTTGAATCTCTTACTGAGGGCGTGGACGATATCATTGTCGCTGACAAAAAAACGGAAGAAGCGCTTTTAGAAAGTCTTAAAAAAATCGCTTATGAAACTGTCGATTTACTGGGACGTCATATGCGCCGGGTAAAAGAATGGATTAGCGAAATTAATGAGCTTTCACTGCTGACCAACGTGTGTGCAGCCCACGCAGATTTTTTGTTGCCGGAAAAACAGAAGCTGCTAGAGATGGCAGATGTCCGGGAACGTGCCCTTAAAATTCTGGATTTGATGCAAGAGCAGAAAGAGCGCTTGAAAATCCAATTGGATATCCGCCAAAAACTAACTGAAAATATCAACCAAAGTCAGAAAGAAAGCATCCTGCGCGAACAAATGCGTGTGATTCGTGAACAGTTGGGGGACGAGGATAATAAATCCATCATTGACCAATATAATGAGAAAATAGCGAAGGCGGGGATGCCAGAAGAAGCGTTAAGTTTGGCAAAAAGTCAGGTGAAACGCTTGGAGGCTATGAATTCCGCTTCTCCGGAGTATCAAATCATCAGAGCGCACTTAGATCTGATGACTGATTTGCCATGGAGCAAATCTTCTGAACACCGGGAAATTGATTTGGAAGCTGCCGAAAAGATCTTAAATGAAGATCACTTCGGCATGGAAAAAGTTAAGAAGCGTATTTTACAGCATTTGGCTGTGATGAAGTTACGTAAATCTCAACAAGGGTCGATCCTATTATTTGTTGGCCCTCCAGGAGTAGGTAAAACTTCGCTCGGTAAAAGTATTGCGCGTGCTCTGAATAAAAAATATGTGCGGGTGGCTTTAGGTGGTGTTCGTGATGATGCGGAAATTCGTGGTCATCGCAGAACGTACATTGGAGCAATGCCTGGGCGAATTCTTTCCAGTATTAAGAAAGCCGGAGAAAATGACCCGGTCTTTGTATTGGATGAAATAGACAAGCTTTCGCGGAGTTTCAATGGCGATCCTGCCAGTGCCCTGTTGGAGACTTTGGACCCTGAGCAGAATAACTCTTTTCAAGATCACTATTTAGATACGCCCTTTGATCTGTCCAAAGTACTTTTTATCGCGACGGCGAATACGTTGGATACGATTCCCGGTCCATTGTTGGATCGTATGGAAATTATTGAACTGACGGGATATACGATCGAGGAAAAGAAAAATATCGCTAAACGCCATTTGTGGCCGAAGCAACTTAAAGAACACGGTATCGAAGAGTCTCAATTGGATATTACGGATGCGGCTTTGACCAAAGTTCTGACGGATTATACTCGGGAAGCGGGTGTTCGTGAGTTGCAAAGAAAAATTGCCACCATCTGTAAATACATGAGTGTGGAGATCTTGAAAAATCAAGGTCACCGTTTGACAGTTGATGTGAAAGACCTGGATGAGATCTTTGGCGCTGAACGATTCAGTTCGGAAATCACTGAAACTGAACTACCTCCAGGTGTGGTTACTGGGTTGGCATGGACTCCGGTGGGTGGTGATATTTTATTTATAGAAACCGAGGAAATGGCGGGAACTGGTCAGCTCTTACTGACGGGGCAATTAGGCGAAGTGATGCAAGAATCAGCGAAGATTGCGCTGAGCTTACTGAAAGCCCGTTTGCCGCTAATGGATCCGACTGTGGATTTCTCTAAAAAAGAAATTCACGTCCATGTTCCGGCCGGGGCGATTCCAAAAGATGGGCCTTCAGCAGGTGTGACGATGTTGACATCCATTGCTTCAAAATTGTTGAAAAAGCCCGTGAATCCGAAACTCGCGATGACTGGAGAAATTTCTCTTCGCGGCAGTGTCCTGCCAGTAGGTGGAATTAAAGAGAAAATTATTGCGGCTCATAGAGCGGGTGTAACCGAAGTTATCTTGTGTCGGAAAAATGAAAAGGACCTGCGCGAGGTTCCCGCGGAGATCAAAAAGGATATAAGATTTTACTTTGTAGATAACGTGAATGACTTGTTGAAAATTGCTCTGGAAATTAATTTCCCTAGCTTTCCAAAAAGAAAATTCACCGATACAACACCGATTTCACCCGGTGTCATTAATTAGTCTTCTTTTTTAGGAGGGGAGGAACTTGCCTCTTCCTCCTTGTATTCGATCACGTTGACCGTGCGGTCATTTTTGATTTTTTGTAAACGTTGGTGAATTTCTTCTGCCAAAGATTCTAAGTGTTGAAACTCATCCCCGGCGCGCAGGCGCAAAGGGCGGGCTGTGCCTTGTAAGGATTCTTGCAGAAATCTTTCAAAAGCGTAAAGAGGGCCCGCAATGCGATGGGAAATCAAACGGCCTACGGCAAACAAGATCGCACAAAATGCGATGCAGATAACTACGAAGGTGATCACGTAGGGGACCAGGAACTTGTTAAGCAAAAACTGATTATTGCCAACCAACTCTTGAATCGTGACGCGCAAATAGGTGTACGAGAAAACCAAGCTGATCAACGTCAGACTTAAACCGACCGCCATCAAAATAAAACAGTATTTCAATTGGAATGACAGATTTACCCAG
>JBJTMR010000098.1:0-3226 GCA_046070625.1 Bdellovibrio sp.
ACAATTACCTTTAGCAAAGAACAAATGGCGGTATTGAAGCAAGCTCAGGATCTCATCGCCCATGCTGTTCCTGAAAAGAATTGGGCGAAGGCAATTACTTATTTGGCGCAAAAGGAAGTCGATCGCAGAACTCAATCTAGAACTGGAAAATTTCAACCGTCAGGCAACAAGTCTACACCCGCAGCGGGTGTTACGGACGAGAGCCATAGCGTTGGCAAAATACCATCTCGAAAGATGCTTTTTAGTGCGACCAAGAAGATCATCCTTCTCCGTGATAAATGCTGCCAGTACAAAGATAACATCACAGGAAAAGTCTGCGGAAGCACGCGGTTCTTACAAACAGACCACCGACAATCTGTTTGGGCGGGTGGGGATAACTCGATTGATAACCTACAGATTCTGTGTGCTCAACACAATCAGCATAAGTATCAGCGAGAGGCTTCATTGCGATCGTAGGCCTTATTCCATCACCGCCGCAGCTACGTCATGCTTTACTTCGGCACTGTACCCGCAGCGGGTGCTTTCTGATCGGCATAAAGATAACGGATATCTATGCTGAGGCCGCCATAGCTGCGGATTTTAAAAGGATCTGTTTCTTCAAACAGGCTTTCATCCAAAAGCATTGAATAGCGCCCTTCGAGGGACTTTTCGAGCTTGTAGTATTTCTTATCCACAGCTTGGCCATTTAACGTAAGGTAAACGGAGTCTTCTTTCAGATTGCTTGCAAACACAATCGACGAGAACTCAACAGACTGTTTTAGATTCGTTAACGTCAACGTTACATCAATTTTTGCAGATGGGACGGGTGGCGCATTAAACAGCAGCTTATTGTCCGCTGTAATTTTAAAGCCTGTGGAGTAATTGATGCCGTTTACTTTAACCATCACTTTGGTTTTATCAAATTCCTTACTGGTTAAAGAAAATTCTTTTTTGTAGTCAGCGCGTCCGCTTGGCATGTTGCTGACCAGTTGCAGACCACTGACCGCCGACGTCGAATCGCCGTTGATTTCCACACGGACATTGCGGCTGGCCACCGGAAGTTTCGGGTCCAGTGAGTTTTCTTCACTGATATAGCGAAGCGTATACATAGAGTTCACACGCTTCACAATGCGATCTAAGATCGTGTCAAAAGTGACTTTGCCAGACACGATATCACTGTATAAGAACCATTCACCACCCGTGGCGCTAACGATACCCGCAGAAGAGGCATCGAAGTTCGAGTTGTATCCAGCCAAAGACGGCGTGGCCGCAAAGATGTTAATTTTTCGGGCAGCAAAAGCCGTCAGGACATCGGCATAAACCGGAGCGGCGTCCCCGGCATGACCCTTATATGATGGCGCATAGTGAAAGGGCGCATCTGTTACTAAGATAATAAATTGCTGGTTCGTCGGCACCCAGTCAGCAGACAAGGAATCCAAAAGAGCTCGCATTGGATTTTCCGGAGCATCACCGCCACCACTTACCTTTAAAGAAGAAAGCTGTGATAGCAGAGTTGTTTTTTCGGCTTCCGACGCAGGGTCTGCAGAATTAATAGAGTAAAATTTGGAACACTTGCTGACCGTAGTATCGCCAAACGTCGAAATACAGATTCTGGCGTTTGAACCTTTGGCATAAACATTTTCAACGAAGCTTTTAAGTCGGATTTTGATCGACTCGATCGTAGCACCCATAGATCCCGTCGTATCTACAACCAGAGCGATATCCACATTGCCGATTTTGCTTTTATCTAAACTGTTAGCGTCGACATAGTACTTAGTAACGGGACGATTGTTTTCATAAATTTTTACGTCGCGGTTCAAATCAATTTCTTTCGCCGAATCCACGCGGAAAGTCAGCGACGATTCATTCAAACCTAAATTGTCCTGGGTTAAAGATATTTTCTCGGTATTAACGAACTTAAAAGTCGTTTCGAATCTGCCAGAACTCCCGACTTCATAGGCGCTTAGGGGATCTTCTGATGCCACGTCGACAAAAGACACAACCGGGGCACAATTTTGAAATGCCACTAAGACGACAGCGATGGTGCTGAATAATAGGAAATGCGTTCTACTTATTGTAGGTCGTCTCATTGGTTCCCCCAGGATTAAATATATCAGGCGGACCACTTACTTAAAATGAGTATCTATTTGAGTCTCAAAGTGGTGCAAAAGAACGCAGGGGGGATTGCGTTCTTTTGTCGATCTTTCGGTCAATTTGGCATTTTGAATCGGTGATAGCCGCTTTTATTTCAAGTTCTCTGCGTGAAACTTCACGTGCCCTTCAATAAACGTCGCAATAAAGTAATAGCTATGATCATAGTCCTGACGATAGTTCAGTTCTAATTGCTGATCCACCAGCAAGCAGGCCTTCTCGAAATTCTCTGGCAAAAGTTGGCCTTTTGCTAAGAACTCATCGCTGGTTCCTTGGTCGATCAAAATCTTTGCGGGATGACGAGCCCCTTGCGCCAGCAAAGCTGTGGCATCGTATTTCGACCACGCAGCTCTGTCCTGATCCAAATAGCCCGTGAAAGCCTTCTGACCCCAAGGGCATTGCATAGGATTCACGATAGGCGAAAAAGCCGAAATGGATTGGAACTTACTGCTTTCGCGTAACCCAATCACTAAGGCTCCATGTCCACCCATCGAGTGCCCCATGATCGAAATCTTATTCGCCGGGATATTAAACTGAGCTTGCAACAGGTCCACAAGTTCCGAACTGACATAGCTGAACATGCGATAGTGGTCTTTGTAACCTTCGGCAGTCGCATCCACGTAAAAACTCGCACCGGATCCAAAATCATAAGCGTCATGTTCCCCCGGCAGATTCAAGCCGCGCGGGGAGGTGTCAGGACAAATGACCATCAACTGGTGCTGAGCCAAATATTTCTGTGCCCCAGCTTTAGTGATGAAGTTTTCATCCGTGCAGGTCAGGCCCGAAAGCCAGATCACGCAGCCTTTCACGGTCCCGTGGGGAATGAAAGTTGAAAACTTCATTTTCGTTTGTGTCGACGTGGAGTCATGTTCCCAAAACTGAGTCTGACCTTCGAAACTTTTATGGGTTTTTAGCGGCTGCAAGTTCATCACAAATCTCCAACTACATTTTGATCACAGAACGAATTGATTTGCCTTCATGCATATAATCAAACGCTTTGTTGATGTCTTCAAGGGGCATTGTGAAAGTCACCATGTCATCAATGTTAATCGCACCTGACATGTATTGTTCAACGTAACCTGGCAATTCAGTACGG
>JBJTMR010000099.1:0-11595 GCA_046070625.1 Bdellovibrio sp.
TCATTTGATCACACGGAAAGCGACAGTCCTGACTACCGAAGGCCAACGCCTGCAAGTCAGCGAAGAAGCTTCGTGCCCGATTTGTGGTTACACGCCACCATTGCTGAGCTCTCGTTTGTTCAGCTTCAACTCTCCTATTGGAGCGTGCCCAACATGCAAAGGCTTTGGCAATATTTTAGATATTGATGAAGCAAAAGTTATTCCGAATCCTGCCTTGAGTTTAGCTCAAGGGGCCCTGAGTCCTTTTTGGATGCCAAGTGCCGCCCATGAGAAAAAGCAACTCCTCGCTTATTGCAAAAAAGCGAAGATTGATATTCATACTCCTTGGCAAGACTTACCAAAACCTCATCGCGAGGTGATTTGGAACGGTAATAAAGAATTCTTCGGCGTGCGCGGTTTGTTCGAGTACCTTGATCAAATTAAATACAAAATGCACGTGCGTGTCTTTATCTCTCGTTTCCGCAGCCCATTTTTGTGCCCTTCATGCAAAGGGGCTCGCTTGCGCGAAGAAGCGAATCATGTCCTGGTTTCCAACGCGAATATTAATGAGCTCTCTTCAATGACTATTGAAGACTTATGCTCGTTCTTCCAAAAGCTGGAATTACCCGCGCATCAGGTTGAAGTCGCTGGTGAAGTTTTAAAACAAATTCGTTCGCGCCTAGAATTCCTGATGCGAGTCGGAGTTCATTATCTTTCTTTAAGCCGCGAAACCAGAACCCTTTCTGGGGGCGAATATCAACGTTTGATTTTGGCAAATCAATTGGGCATGGGACTGTCTCAGGCACTTTACGTTCTGGATGAGCCCACGGTGGGGCTACACCCTCGCGACAACGATCGCCTGATCTCAATTTTGAAAGATCTTAAAGAGCTCGGCAATACTCTGGTGATTGTAGAACACGATCATGACGTAATTAAATCGAGCGAAAACATCATCGAGATGGGTCCAGGCTCTGGATATCTTGGCGGCGAGGTTGTTTACTCTGGTACGACGAAAGATTTCTATAAGTACGACAAATCCATCACGGCGCCTTATTTGCGCGGCGATAAGGGTCATGGTCCTTTGCGAGTCATCCGCCCTGTTGATGTGAGCACTTATAAAATGAAGATCGAACTTAAAGGCGCCAAAGGACACAATCTTAAAAATCTTGATGTTATGTTCCCACTCCATCGCCTGGTCACTGTGACGGGCGTCAGTGGTTCTGGAAAATCAACTTTGATTTCTAAAACATTATACCCAGCTTTAGCCCGCGCTTTGGATCTGGAGTATTTACCAGCCCAAGAGTATGCCGGACTTGAAGGTGTGGACCATATCAAAAATGTTCTTTTAATTGATCAATCGCCAATCGGCAAATCTGCCCGTAGCTCTCCGGTAACGTACCTGAAAGCCTTTGATGCGATTCGTACGATTATGGCTGGAACGCCAGAAGCTCAAGCCCGCGGCTATACTCCGGGAACATTCAGCTTGAATGTCGATGGTGGCCGTTGCCCTTCTTGTAAGGGAACTGGTTTCGAAGAAATCGATATGATGTTCATGGATAACGTTGTGATCCCTTGCGACGTTTGTGACAGTAAAAAATACCGCCCAGAGATCCTTGAAATCACTTATAAAGATAAAAATATTTCACAGATTTTGGGCATGACCGTGAACGAAGCGATGAACTTCTTTGTGGCACACCCGAACATCCGTAAGCCTTTAAGTGTTCTTAAGGAAGTCGGCCTGGATTACTTGCAACTGGGGCAACCCGCGAACTCTTTAAGTGGTGGGGAATCCCAACGTCTTAAAATCGCCAAAGAGCTATCTCAGGTTCAGCAAAAATCCACGCTTTATATCTTGGATGAGCCAACGACGGGCCTGCATTTCCGTGAAGTTGAGCTGCTTATGAAAGTCCTTAATAAACTGATTGAAAGTGGCGGCAGCGTCATCGTCGTCGAGCACAATTTAGACGTCATCCATGGGTCTGATTATATCATTGACCTGGGCCCGGAAGCGGGTAAAAAAGGCGGAGCTATTGTGGCCCAAGGGTCCCCAGACGATATCATGAAGGCTAAGAAAAGCCTGACGGGGCAATACCTAAAACGCTATCTCGACAGCCACGCACCCTAGTCCGGCGAAACCGGCGTGCGCATAAAAGCGAATTGGAATAAGAATGTTAGTTGAAATCAAAAAGCTTATAGCGGAACTGAAACCTCACAAAAAAAGACTGACGGTTGTCGCTATCACGGGCATCACGAATGCCGTCGCAACAGCTCGTATTGCGTTCTTAACGAAGATCTTGTTTGATGCTCTCTCTGCCAACAACCATAAAGAACTGGTTCACCAAGTACCTATTGTTATTGGGTTGGGTCTAACGCAAGCAGCGGCTCGGTATTTTCACATCTACAACATGAACGTAGTAGCAGAAAGCGTCGTTGCTTCAGTTCGCGAAAAGCTGCAAAGCAAATTCATGCGATTGAACCTTACGTTCCATAACAACTATCACGCGGGTTCTGGTGGTTTGATCAGCCGCATTTTGAATGATATCAAAACTATTCAAGATGGTTTGCGCGTGGTAGCGGATATTTTTCTATATCCTCTTTTGTTGATTGGCCTTTTAATTAATTTGTTCATCATTGATTGGAAACTGACCTTGGCCATCATGATTATGGTGCCAATCATAGGGTCCATCCTAAAATCCATTGCTCGCAGTATGCGCAAGTACATTCCTCAAGAGCGCGACATTCTAGAGTACATGACTTCGACAATCAAAGAGAGCCTCGACGGCGTTCGCATTATTCAATCCTTCAATCTTGAGAAAGATATGGAAAAGCGCCTGTCAGATGATTCAAATAAATATTTGAATATCCGTAAGACCGTTTACAAACGCCAAGAAGCCGGCGGACCGGCAACAGAATTTATCGCGACGGCCCTTATTCCGATGATTCTTCTGTACAACAGTTATGAGATCGCAGCTGGCCGCGGGACTCCGGGTAACTTCATTGGTTTTGCAGCTTCACTTCTAGCGATCAATGCCCCTATTAAGAAAATCCAAGAAGCTTACGTCCGTATCCAAGAAGTGGTCATCTCGATTCGTCGCATCTTTGAAATCATTGATGCTGATGCCGAGGTACCAGAAGTTGCGACTCCGACTCCATTCCCTAAAGACTGGAAAAAGATCACCTATAAAAACGTCAGCTTTAGCTATGGCAAAGAGATGATTCTGAAAAACGTCAATCTCGAGATCAATCGGGGTGAAGTCATCGCTTTGGTTGGCGCTAGCGGCAGTGGTAAATCAACGATCGTCAACCTGCTAGAGCGCTTCTTTGACGCCACTTCTGGAGAGATTCTTATTGATGGCGTTAACATTCACAATGTGGGCTTAAAAGAACTTCGTCGCAACATCGCTCTTGTGACCCAAGATGTGTTTTTGTTCTCAGACACGATCGAAAAGAACATCTGGGCTGGCGACTACACCCGCACTCGTGAAGATGTCCCGGCTATGGCGAAACTTGCCAACGCCCATGACTTCATTATGAGAACTCCCCATGGCTATCAAAGCCGTGTTGGTGATCGTGGAAGCCTGTTATCCGGTGGCGAAAAACAACGTGTCAGCATTGCGCGAGCCATGTTTAAAGATGCACCAGTACTGATTCTGGATGAAGCGACCAGCGCACTAGACACCGCGAGTGAGATCGAAGTTCAAAAAGGACTTGATCATCTTATGGAAGGGCGCACGGCACTGGTCATCGCGCATCGCCTTTCGACGATTCAAAAGGCGCATAAGATCGTGGTTATGAAAGCCGGCGAGATCGTAGAGATCGGCACCCACGAAAGCCTTCTGGCCCAACAAGGCGAATACTTCAACTTCCACTCTCTTCAGCATACATAATAAAAAGGCGGCCCTCAGCCGCCTTTTGTTTTTCGCAACTTAGCAAAATCCCTCCACTGACGAAATCTAAAACAGCTCTTTCATCTCAGTTTGAAACGTTAGTGCGACATTGAAATCCCTCAGATTTCAGTCACTTCCGTACTCAAAATAGATTTTTACCAAGCTGTTAGTCTGGGATTGTGTGTATTTTCGACAGGCCCCTCAAGTCCGTCTAGTTTTTTGACGATAAAAATATCGACACTTTTTATGGTCACTGATTTGAAAGGAACGGTTTTATGATTAATTGGGATGAGTTTGAACATATACATGTCATTAAAAAACTCAAACATATCCTCAGTGCGTGGTGGAATATCGACGTTGTCTTTACAGACGAGCGTGGCGCACTGAGAGGCTTTGATTCTGCTAAAGCCGGCTTTAATAATCCTGCGATTGCCAATCTAGTAAACAAAGAAGCAGGCCAAGGCAGCATTGCAGAACTGGTAACTAAGTCTTTGGACGATCTTCGCACTTCGCAAAATCGCTATAGCCTGCGCAAGTGGGACATGGTTGGCTTTGATGTGGGTGTATTCCCAATCATGATTGAAAATGATTGCGTGGGTACAGTTGTCGCAATGGGCTTTTTTCGTGAAGCAAACTTCACAGCGCGCATGTCTGAAATCCGCGAACGTCTTGCGGCTTTCGGCATGTCCGGAGAAGTAATTGAAAAATGCTTGGGTAAATTGAAATTCTTAGATGAACAAGAGCGCACACACTTCACTGAAGTTTGTGAACTGGTGGCTCAAGAAATCGTGACTCTTCACCTTGAAATTTCTTCTCGTGAAGATCGCATCAAAGAGCTAAATAAAGAACTTGGTAACAGATTTAAATACGACAATATGATCGGTAAATCTAAACCCATGCAATCTTTGTACGCCTTGCTTGATAAAATTAAAGGCGCAGATTCGACAGTTCTGGTTCAAGGGGAAAACGGTACGGGTAAAGAGTTGATCGCAAAATCGATCCACTACAACTCTCACCGTAAAGATAAATCTTTCGTTATCCAAAACTGTTCTGCATTCAATGACAACTTGTTAGAATCAGAACTATTCGGTCACGTAAAGGGCTCCTTCACTGGCGCTTTGAAAGACAAAAAAGGTCTTTTCGAAATGGCTGACAAAGGAACTTTCTTCCTGGATGAGATCGGTGATACCTCACCGCAAATGCAGGTGAAGCTTCTTCGCGTCTTGCAAGAAGGCACATTTACACCAGTTGGTGCGACGGAAATGAGAAAAGTCGATGTTCGTATCGTTGCGGCGACGAACAGAAACCTTAAAGAGATGGTAGAGCAAGGTACCTTCCGTGAAGACTTGTACTATCGCTTAAACGTTATCAACATTCGAGTTCCACCTCTTCGTGAGCGTAAAGAAGACATTCCGTTCCTAACGGATTTCTTCTTGAACAAAATTAACGAAGCTCAAGGTGGCCCAAAACATCAATTGACCAAACGTGCTTTGGAAAAATTGTATGATTATCCATGGCCAGGTAACGTCCGTGAATTGCAAAATGAAATTGAAAGACTTTGTGTTCTTTCCGGCGAAGAAACAAAATTGATGGCGGAACTTCTTTCGCCAAAAATCTTGGAAGCTGGCGAAAAGAACAAAGTTCAAGGTTCTCGTTTGCAAGGTAAACTGAAAGACGCTTTGGAAGATCTAGAACGCGAAATGATCCGCGAAGGTCTTCGCCGCACCGGTTGGAATAAATCCAAGCTTGCCAAAGAGTTGGGTATCAGCCGTGCTGGCTTGATTATGAAGGTTGAAAAATACGGCCTTGATAAGCGTAAACTTGCTCGCTAATTTGCGTAGCGGTTTTTCGGCATAGGCCCTAAAATAATTACCTTACTGAACTAAAATTAGAGGGTTTTGAAGAGCAACTTCAAAGCCCTTTTTCTATTCCCCTTTACCATTTAACTATACGGTTTTATTTAATTATTACAAAACTGTCTCATCTTGGTACTATTCTTGTATATTAGGTCCTCTGTAAGGGGTACCTGGAATATGCACAATTCAACATTAGATACATCGTTTGTGAATCGCTTAAAACATCTGCTTTCAAGCCGCTATGGGAAGAATCTCCAGATTCGCCAACTCATGGATATGTCTGATATCAAAACTGATTCAGATACCTATCTTCGCGGTCGCGATTTTCATGTTCCAATTAAAGTAAACGGAGCATTATTAGGTACCGCTGTTGTTCCCCACGCTGATGATCTGAATGAAGAAAAAAAACAAGGTGTTACGCAGCTCATTCGCATGGTTTTGGAGCCGGCAATGTACCGATGGTACCTTGATCAAAGGGAATCTAATCTTGCTGAAATTAGCAAAGCCAATTTTGAAACTGAAAATTTGCATGTTTTCGGAGATGAAAAATTGCCTTCGATTGATGAGCTTTTAGAGGACACCGGAAGCGATCTAGCCAAAGGTCTGTGCACAGAATTGATTTCAAACTTAATTCATCTAGAAGGCCACTCTGACAAAACCAATAAAAAAGTCGCTTTGCAGTTACATGAAATGACGGGCCGGTGGGCTTTTGTTCCCTTCAATGATATTAAGGGACAACTTCATTCTTCCTATGATATCGCAAAAATGGGTGCTATGACGATTTTCATCGAAAATGTAGAGCAATTGAATGCTCCTGAACAAGAGCTTTTGATGGAATATCTTTCTGAAGAACACTCGTCTGAAGAACCTCTGATCATTACCAGCTCCAAACTTTTGGTGGATTCCTTAGGCCAGGTTGCAACTTTGGAAAAAAACTTAGTTGATGAACTTGCTGTCAACTGCTTCGAAGTCGATCGCGCTCCTTTGACGACAGCTGGATTGCGTGAAGTCTTAGAATTGTTCTTTATTAAGGACGCTCCACTCGACGCCTAGAGCGTCGAGTATATTCCAGGCCATAGACGTCGACATATAACGATCGCTTAGGGACTTTAATCCTTGAAAATCATTTGAGTGTCTGTGAGAATTTTTCTCATGGTCACTCATGATGAATCACTTACGCCATTTTTAAGCCGCTCCCTTAATTCAAGCTCCTACAAAGTATTTTCTTTGGCCGGAGACGCATCCAATCGCCGCTATTACCGCGTGGTGCTGGATAACCAATCTTGGGTTTTAATGCGCTGGGAACCCTTCGATCCAAATAACTACCCTTTTCTTTCTGTTCTGAATCATTTCGCTAAAAATGGTGTCCACGTTCCTAAAGTTATTTCAATGGCTCCTGAGGAAGGTTTAGTTCTTCTGGAAGACCTTGGCGATTTAATGCTCGAAAGAAAGTTTTGGGAAAGCCAAAGTCATGAATCGTCCATGGAATGGTATAAGCTGACTGTTGATGAACTCATAAAAATCCACTATACCGCAACCAACGATAAATCCGATTGTTCCGCCTTCAAAATTAAATTCGACACGGAAAAATTTCTGTGGGAAATGAATTACGGAAAAGACAATCTGGTAGCCGGAATTTTGAAATTTCAATTCAACGAAAAAACCAACAAAGAAATCTCTGATATCTTTTTGGATATCTGCTCCAAGTTGGATGCAGAACCTAAACGCATCGCTCACCGCGATTATCACTCCCGCAATGTCATGATCAAACTTGATAAAGTTCAGGTCATCGATTTCCAAGATGCACGTATGGGTCCGATCCAATACGACCTCGTCAGCCTTATGAGAGACTCCTATGTTGATATGAGCGACGATATGGCCAAAACTCTGATTAATTACTACCTTGATCAATCAAAGGCTTTTTTACCTAAGGATTTTTCTAAAGAACACTTCGACCGCATGTACGAATTGCAGTCCATTCAACGGTGCTTTAAGGCCTGCGGCAGCTTCGCAAGCTTCTTCCACCAACGCGAAGACCGTCGCTATTTGAAATACCTTTCCGGCACCCTTCGCCGCGTGATTAAAGCCATCAACGAATTCCCAGAGTACAAAGCTTTTGGCGATATTCTAATTGATTCCGGGGCTTTGGAAAGAAAGTACGAATCTTTATGAATGTCATGCTCCTTGCGGCTGGTGAAGGAACTCGTCTTCGACCCTTCACTAACCAATTGCCGAAACCGGCTATTCCCTTTTTGAATATCCCTTTGGCGGCCCACGCTCTGGGTTTTCTGCATGACATTTCAATAAAAAATCTGGTGGTAAACACTTATCATCTTCCCGGGAAAATTCACGAGCTCTTTAACCAGCTCCCCCACGGCGCTGAAAATTTAATTTTTTCTGACGAAGTCGGAGAAATCCTTGGCGGTGGCGGCGGCTTGATGAAAGCGAAGAAGCATTTTATCGGAGGAGGAGACTTCCTTCTCATGAATGCAGATGAAATTATTCTTCCGCAAGATTCTGCTATTTTAGAAAAAGCCCTTGCTCACCATAAGGCCACTAAGGCTATTGCGACGCTTTTGGTGATGAAACACCCTGGCGTTGGAACTCAGTTTGGTGGGGCCTGGACGGATGCACAAAATTCCATCCTGGGCTTTGGGAAAACCACAATACCCGGAAGTGCACACGCTTGGCATTTTGTGGGCGTTCAGATTTTGTCTGAGAGGATCTTCAACTATCTTCCGGAACAAGGTGTTTCCAATATTTTACTTGATGGCATCATGAAAGCCCTTGCCGACGGACAGACTGCTCAGGTCTTTCCATTTGAATGTGGTTGGTTTGAAACTGGAAATCCCGCAGACTTCCTAGAGGCGACAAAACATTGCTTAGATACTTTAGCGGGCCCGAAATCTTCTGAAAAAAACGCACTGGAAAGAACTCTAACTAAGTTTGCAACGACCAAACTGATTCAGCAGAATTTACCCAATGCAAGTTTGTATTTCTCTGCAGAAGCCCAGGTCAGCATGGAATCGACATACCAAGGCGTTATCTGCGTGGGAGCTGGCAGTACGATCGAAAACAATTGCGTTTTAGAAAATGTGATTGTGGGCCCAGGCGTTCGTGTGACGGCCGGAACTAGGGCCGCCAACACGATGCTTTTATAGATTACTTTTTAAGAAGAAGATCATTCGCACCAAAGAAAGAATCTTGGCTTTCTTTGACTTTATATCGACGAGTCATCATTAAGAAAATACTATCTGCGGCAACACCAATAGGTTCGCCGTTGTAGTTTTTAGACATACCTGCTGCAAGGCTAGATGGATCACGAGACGTCAGATTGTCTTTCCCAAGACCATGAGCACCAGCTGCTACCGCCGAACCTGGATCTCCAGCATCCGCGGCACCACCAGAACCAAAACCACCGCCGCCACCACCGCCTTCTTCATAGCCGTTTGCCGCAGTTTGCGCGCCGATTTTTAGTTTATCCATCGCCTTCTTTTCAATTTTTGCATAAGTTTCCATGGCCGCATCAATCGCCGCCTTTGGAATTCCCGCTGCCTGCATGGCTGCCGGGCTCGTCATGTCTTTAACGTTATAACTTTTACCATCAGGACTCGTAACCTTTGTCGCAGAAGCATTGATATAACCGTTACCCTGCATGGTTCTTAAACTTGTCTGAGCTTTTTTAAGATACTCATTACCTACAGCGGCCGTTTTCTTATCATCAGCCGAATCATAGTTTCCAGTATCATAGGCATTCGTAAGATCAGCTGTATAACCGGATGCTCCAGCAACTTTTCCGTGCTCAGCCCCTTGTTGCATTGATTGAAGCGCCATGACTGTAAATAGCGCCGCAGTCGCACAGGCGGCAGCATTATGAGGTCCACATGCCGACCAATTCATTGCTGCGACTCCGAACTCGATCGCACTTGCAACATAGGACAACGCCTGACCCGTTTTATTTTGCTTGGATGAATTACTTGCAGATTGATTCACGGAGGGCTGACTGGAAGAAGCCGTGCTTTCCACGCCTGCAGTGACAGCATACGCCCCTAAAGGACTGATGACTAAGCTAAGGCTACAAATAAGTTTTAAAATCATCTTTGTCTTCTTCATACTCAATTCTCCTAATTACTTAAGAGAGTACTTTTGTTATCACGATATCGATCTTTAACTTTTTCCCAATTCGACTTTCCACCTTGCCCTGTAACCTCTTTGGCCCAAGGTTGTTGTCCAGCCATTTTATTTGGATCCTTATCACCGCCAGGTAAATAGGATCGATAGCCTTTACCGCTGTCGTCACTACCGCCACGTGAACCCCAAGATCCACCGCCGCCGCCACCGCCAGCTCCAGACAGAATGTTTGTATTTAGTCCCTTTTGCCCAGTTTTATCATCGGCAGGATCACGACCGCTTCCAGAGCCACCGCCACTGCCGCCACCTAAACCAGCCGAACCACCACCTGCAGGAGGCGGAACACCACCAGCACTTGCCGTTCCTTTACCGCCAACGTCTTCGCCGCCGGCTCCACCTGTGGAAAGGTCACTATTTGTTAAGCCATTACCTTTACCCAATGTTTTGTCACCAGAAGAAGAAAAACTCCCAAAGCCTTCCGCACTTGTCGTCGATTTCACTGCTGTAGATCCGCAACCTTCAAGCATTGGATTCTTAAGACAGATACACTCTGGCAGCTTTGCATTCGTTTCAATCGCACATTTTTGTTCTAAAGTTTGAGCTGCAACATTTGCGGCAGAAGTCGCTTCATCACAGGCTTTACCTTGATTTAGTGAGTTTGCAATAGATGTGATTCCGGCAATTGCCGAAACAGCTAATTGTGCATATTTCCCAGTACAAAGATCTGCTTTACCGGCGACGGAGGAATTATTTGCCTTTTCCAACTCTTGAGTTACACCTTGCAGTGCTGATTGTTGAAGACCTTGATAATTTGCAATATCTGCCCCGCAAGAAGGACTTGTTGGAACTTTACAAGATATCTGGGATTTTAAACCCTCTTGCACTTGTTCAATACCCTTACGTGCCTTCACACACGCATACCCACATCCTGCCTTAGTCGTACCACAAGCCGCGGTATAGGCCGTCATCCCAGCCTTCGCAAGATCCATAGCTTTAGCAAAAGTACTACAGCTGTTGTTAACAGAAGAACCACCAACAGCGGACATCATCGTATTGAGTCCGGTCACGATATCAGTAATATTAGGACTCAGAGTTTCCAAACACCATTTAGCAGCTGTATTTTGTCTCGAAACGCAGTCGCTTTGATGTTCAAAGTATTGTTGCCCACCCTTTTGAATTTTAGCCATTCCGGGGTCAACAATGTTTCCAAGATCAACAAACTTCTTCATGCTTTCAACATCAGAAAGAATCTTTTGCTTTACATTTTCTAAGCCCGGAGATTTTTGCTCTTTTTCTTCAGCGGCCTTTTTTGCAGGGTCAATGAAGCCAAATTTCTGACCTATTGCGTTTGCTGCTGCACTAAGTTTATCTGAAATCCCGCTGCTAGCTGCAGCACTGCCTTCGCTTTGATCTTCGCCCTCAGCAAAAGAAATAGATGCAGAAAATATTCCCGCCATGAATATAGCACTATAGCGATGCACCGACTTTTTCATAAACTTTCCCCTACCCAGGTCTTTTCGGTCAAAAGTCGATAAATCTTGAACCTATCGGTGGTTGTCTCAGAATGAGATAGCGATGATCAATCTAGTGTACCTAGAAGTCATCCGGAGGAGGATTCTTAATATTTCCAGCACCGGAGGCTTCGCCCCCCAACTGCAATTGTGATTTGAGATAGTCGGAAGAAATCATCTTAACAGAATATCCCGTGGTTCCACCGACCACACAGTTTCCGGAGGTCGCGG
>JBJTMR010000100.1:0-4579 GCA_046070625.1 Bdellovibrio sp.
CTTTAGACTCTGACAAACGCACCAGCAAACTGGCAGCGCTTTTGTCACACGGTTTTATTTTCGGAAATTTGCATAAGGCGTAATCATGAAACGCGGATTTGGGAGCGACAACCACGCGGGCGTTCATCCACGGATTCTTCAATCCATTGGTCAGGCCAATATCGAGCATGCCCCTTCTTACGGAACCGATGATTGGACCGAAGAAGCCAGCAAGGCTTTTCGTAAACACTTTGGCGACCAGAGCCAGGTGTTTTTTGTTTTCAATGGAACAGCTGCAAATGTCACCGCTCTGCGCGCAATCACCCGCCCCTGGCAGTCTGTGTTTTGTGCAGACGTGGCGCATATCAATGTCGACGAGTGCGGGGCTCCAGAACAAATGGGTGGCTTTAAGCTGCACACAATTCCTTCCGTGAACGGCAAGATTTCTGTCGAAGCATTAGAGCACAACTACATCCGCCGGGGCGATCAGCATTTTTCCCAAGGCCAGGTTTTGAGCATCACACAACCGACAGAGCTGGGAACAACTTATTCATTAAATGAACTCAAGGCCCTTACGAAATGGGCTAAAGACAAAAAGATTTTAATTCATATAGATGGCTCTCGCATCGCGAATGCAGCCCTGCACCTGCAACTGTCCTTTAAAGAGTTCACAACGGATTTGGGCGTTGATGTCATTTCCTTTGGTGGCACGAAGAATGGCCTGATGATGGGCGAAGCGGTGGTGTTTTTAAATAAAGCTCTGGCCCATGACTTTAAATACGTGCGCAAACAAAGCAGTCAGTTGCCCTCAAAGTCTCGATTTATCGCTTGTCAGTTCAGCGAGTATTTTAAAAACGATCTGTGGAAAGAAATTGCCGGAAACTCCTTAGCTCGCGCTCAAGAACTTTACGAAGCAATTCAAAACATTCCGGGCATTCAAGTCCGCGAAAAGCCACAAAGCAACGCGGTCTTCGCCACCATTCCCAGTCACTGGGTTAAAAGTTTACGCGAAAAATATTTTTTCTATGTCTGGGATGAAAAAACCTTCGAGTGTCGCTGGATGACCTCGTGGGACACCACCAGCGAAGATATCCAAGGCTTTGTTGCCACACTTAAGGAGCTTGCACGATGAAATATCCTCCGGTTCACTATCATGACTATTTGGGCATTTCCAAAATTCTCTCCGCTCAACACCCGAAAAGTGTCGAATACGGAAAGCCTGCCCACGACGAGATGCTTTTCATCATCGTCCACCAAGCCTATGAACTTTGGTTCAAGCAAATTATTTTTGAGTTGGATTCCGTTCTTTCGACCTTTCAAAAGCCGAACGTTGCGGAAGAAGAGATGGGTCAAGCCTCAGCTCGATTGGAAAGAATTGTCGCTGTTCAAAAATTGATCGCTGGGCAAATCGACGTCTTGGAAACAATGACGCCGTTAGATTTCTTAGATTTCCGCGACATGCTTTACCCGGCCTCAGGCTTTCAAAGCTTCCAGTGGCGTCTTATTGAAACCAAACTGGGTTTACGCATTGGTGACCGCTTGGCTTTCAATCAAGCACCGTTTTACAAATCCCTTAGCGAAGAACAACAAACAGAGATGATGAATGTTCTGGATCAACCCTCTTTGTTTGAATCGATTGAAAAGTGGTTGGAACGCACGCCGTTCCTGCAAGGTGAAAACTTCAATTTCTGGGATTCTTATAAACAAGCCGTGAACAAAATGTTCCAAGACGACATCGCCACCGTTGAAACGAATGCGCGCCTGCCAGAAGAAGAAAAAAAGAAAACCATTGAAGGCTTACAAAACACTTTGAAAAGCTTTGATGCTCTTTTCGACGAAGAGGCCTTTAACAAGCTCCGCGCAGAAGGTCAGTTCAGATTGTCTTACAAGGCCATGCATGCGGCCTTGCTGATCCAGCTTTACCGCGACCAACCGATCCTTCAAACTCCGTTCCGTATTATCCGGGCCCTTTTGGATATCGACGAAAACATGACCAACTGGCGCTATCGCCACGCCATGATGGCAATGCGTATGCTCGGCAATAAAATCGGCACTGGCGGATCCAGTGGTCACCAATACCTGGCGGCGGCGACAGCCAAACACAAGATCTTCAGCGATTTCTTTAATCTGACGACGTTCTTCATCCCGCGCTCTCAAGTGCCGGCCCTCCCAAAATCAATAGCCGACCGCATGAGCTTCCACTACTAAAAGGTGCCTGCTTCATTTTCGTAAAAGGTGCCTGGCACTTTTTACGCGACTCACCTTGTCAGAACCTTGCCAAGGTTGAGTCAGAACCCATAGTTCCAATATTGAATATATTTTAAGGAGATTCTTATGGCAAAACAGACTCAGAACTTTAATGCTGAAATTAAACAACTTTTAGATATCGTGATCCACTCACTTTATTCTCACAAAGAGATATTTTTGCGCGAGTTGGTTTCAAATGCTTCCGACGCCATCGACAAACTCAAATTCCAATCTCTGACTCATCAAAGCTTGCTACCAGAAAACTGGGCTCCGACGGTTACTTTAGAACCGAATAAAGACGCGAAGACATTGAAGATCATCGACAATGGTATTGGTATGGACCAAGAAGAAGTCGTGCAATTCATTGGGACGATTGCACGTTCTGGCGCGAAAGCCTTCATGCAAATGAATGAAGAAATGCGCAACAAGCCGGAGCTTATC
The DNA here is from genome assembly GCA_046070625.1 of Bdellovibrio sp. Taxonomy (GTDB): domain Bacteria; phylum Bdellovibrionota; class Bdellovibrionia; order Bdellovibrionales; family Bdellovibrionaceae; genus Bdellovibrio. The sequence goes on from JBJTMR010000100.1 coordinate 2,668, forward strand.
GGTCAATTCGGCGTGGGTTTTTATTCTGCATTCATGGTGGCAGATAAAGTCACTTTACACACTCAAAAAGCTGGATCCAACGAAGGCGTGGTTTGGGAATCAACTGGTGACGGCACCTATTCTATCGACACCGTTCCTCGTCCTTTGGGCACCGGTACGACGATCACTTTGCATCTTAAATCCTTCAACGAAGAAGATGAAGTCCAAGACTTCACGGATGCTTGGGTTTTGAAGTCTTTGATTAAAAAATACTCGGACTTCGTCGCTCATCCAATCAAAATGAAAAACGACAAGGGCGAAGAAGAAACTCTGAATTCGCAAAAAGCCCTCTGGTTGAAATCGCCTTCCGAAGTAACTAAGGAAGAACACAAAGAATTCTATCAACACTTATCCCAGGACTTCAACGAGCCGCTTAAAACCATTCACTATAAAGCAGAAGGCACGATGGAGTTTAACGCCTTGATGTACATCCCTGGTAAAAAACCATGGAACTTCAACTACCGCGAAACAGAGTTCGGTTTGAGCCTTTACATCAAACGCGTCTTTATCATGGCAGATTGCAAAGAGCTTTTGCCGACTTACTTGCGTTTTGTTAAAGGCTTGGTCGACAGCAGCGATTTGTCTTTGAACGTTTCCCGCGAGATTCTTCAACAAGATCGCCAAGTGACTGCAATACGCAAGAACGTGACGAACAAGATCTTATCGAGCCTAAAGGATTTATTGAACAAAGAGCGCACGGATTATGAAAACTTCTGGACAGAGTTTGGTCCAACTTTGAAAGAAGGTATTCCTTCGGACGCGCCTAACAAAGATAAAATCCAAGAACTATCTTTATTTCATTCGACGAACTCAGACAAAATGACGACCTTGGATGAATATGTTTCTCGCATGAAAGAAGGCCAAAAGGATATTTACTATATCACGGGCGATAGTCTTTCTCAGGTGAACAACTCTCCTTACTTGGAGAAACTAAAAGAAAAAGGCTTGGAAGTTCTTTTACTCGTAGACACCGTCGATGAATGGGTTGTGAATGCGATCACAAGCTTCAAAGATAAAAATCTTAAATCCATTACCGCTGAAGGCCTGGATATCGACACGGCGGAAGAAAAGGCAAAAAAAGAAGAAGAGCTTAAACAAGCCTCTGAAACTTTCAAACCTTTGATGGAAACAATGAAGAAGTCTTTAGAAAGCCAAGTTAAAGACGTTGTCTTATCGGAACGTTTGACAAGCACTCCGGTTTGCTTGGTTTCCGCAAGCAATGATCCCTCAGCTCACATGCAAAAACTGATGGCGCAAATGGGTCAAGAATACAATGCCCCAGTAAAACGCATTATGGAAATCAACCCCAAACATCCTTTGTTTGAAAAAATGCTTAAGGCAACTCCGGATCAACAGACCAAGTGGTCTGAAATCCTTTATGCTCAGGCACTTCTGAATGAAGGCTCCTCGATCCCGGATCCAGTAAAGTTCTCGCAACAAGTCGCTGAACTTATGATCCAGGCGGTTCACTAAGAACTAAAGGGCGCGACTGGTCTCTATAATAGGAATCAGTCGCCTCTTATAAAAGGCGTTTTTCTCAATTTAAGACATTCTTCCCTAGATCGACTTTAGCCAATTCATGGTCCTCCGATAAGTTATATAACATTTGTACGTAACGGACTCGGAGACACGATGACTCTACGATTAGCCTTCAGAATGTTATTTTGTTGCCTGACGATAAATATCCTCAGTGGCTGTACTGTGGACTCTCAGGTTTTTAAGGGCTCACTAAGGTCCTCCACCCAAAGCCCGACACTTTCAAATCTATTGCAAAGCTCAGTTCCCATTCTTGTGCAGGATTTGCCAGATGATGGCGTAATCACCTCGGCGAATCAGGCAAGCTATCAAATAACTGGCTTTTGCAAACTCAACG
>JBJTMR010000101.1:0-19705 GCA_046070625.1 Bdellovibrio sp.
GTCAGCACTGTATTCATTCTAGGCTCCTCCGCCTTTGCCAACGATGGCAATGATCTGCAAAGAATGCGCCCTTCATATCATCAAATCTATGATGCGTGCGCATCGAACCCCTCTGGCTTCAAGCAAAATATGTATTACAACGCTTACGTACAGGGAATGACAACCGTCGTAGGTGCTGCAAACTTTTCGACTAACTCAATGAGTGATTTGAAATACTATAATGGCCTGACTGCTTATGTTGGAAAATTTCTTGAAGGAGAAACAACGTCCTTGGCATTGTCTGATTGTTTAGCACAGGATGAGCATTCCGCTTTTATTAGGAATCTTCTCATTTCTGAGGCGACTGGGAAATTCGTAGGTGTTGCAATTTCCGCCGTCGAATACAGAGCCTTTGGAGCAGTATCCAAAAAAGTCGGGGCTACATTAACATTCATACCTGCAACGCTTAAACGCAAGATTCTGATTACAACAGCAGTTGCTAGTAGCGCTCTAGGCCTTAAAAAAATCTATAAAGAATATAAAGAAATTAACGAAGGCAAAGCCACACCCAATGACGCTCCCATAAATGCGCCAAATCTATCTAAAGATTTCAAAAAGAAAACTCAGACGACCGCTGATGCGAATATCGAACAGCTTTCTGAATTGCTTAAAAATCCAGAACTTTCTGAGGGCGAACGTGCTCAGCTTCAGACTCAATTGAATAATTGGAATATTATTAAATCAAAACTTTCTTAAATACGAAAAGGAATGTCCTTATGAAAATTCTGAACTCATTATTCATCGCAATACTTTCTTTGACCTTTGTCACCTCAAATGCTCACGCAACGACAACTCAAGTGACAGATCCGGCTAACTATTTAAAACAACAGTTAGCTGAGGTTGCGGATCTTAAAGAGCAAATTGTTATCCTTAAAAAGAAAAAACACACTGCTAAGGTCGTCCTAGCAGTTGCTACGACGGCAGCAATTAGTAGTTTGATAGTCACCAACCTTGCCCGTGAGGGGCAAGCGCTTATAAGAGAAGTCCAAACGGACCTGCGCATCCCTCTTACGCAAACTCAAGGCGTGAACATTCTGACTGTGGGCCTTGTCTCTGCCTCTGCTGCAGGAGTTGCTATTGCCGCTAGCGGTGGGTATCTCATCTATCTAAATGCCGTTGAACTAAGAAATCTCGAGCAGCAAATCGATCAAATTCAAGCAGAGATCAATTCAACACTGATCCAATTGGTCTTAAGTAAACAATAAACCTCTAAAAAAAAAGCCCGCTGATTACGCGGGCTTTTTTTTTACATCGGAATAACTTCGATCGTCGGATTGAATTGGTCTCTCAAGATCCCTTCAATCGCCATCAGCGTTCCTGACGTGGCACTTGGGCAAGTTCCACAGGCACCTTGGTAAAATACGTAGAGTTTGTTGTCTTCGTATTTTACCACATCCAAGTCCCCGCCATCACCTTGAAGGCCCGGCCGAACGGTTTCATCCAAGATCTCTTCGATACGTTGAACTTCCGGCGGCAGGCTCGCTCTGCGCAATTTCTTTTCATCCGCAATCGTTTGATTCGGATTATGAATCGGCATACGCGTTTGAATAACCGCACAGGCTTCGCGCTGAACTTCCTCTGGATCACTGTCAAAGCTATGAGTCACCGTGATCACATTCTGGAAAAAATGCACTTGGCGCACACCTGCCACCTGAAACAGACTTGCCGCCAAAGGGCTTTGCTCTGCATCTTTAGGCTCAGTATACGTGGCCTTTCCATCATTCAGGACAGGACGATCCAAAACGAATTTCCAGGCATTTGGGTTTGGTGTTGCTTGAATACGAATTAAGACATCTTGAGTGCTCATAACAATAACTCCCGAGCTTTCGCTACGGCCTTTACTAAAGAATCAATATCTTCATGATTATTATATACTGAAAAAGAAGCGCGCACAGTACCGGGAACACCCAGTCGTGCCATCAGAGGCTGTGTGCAGTGATGACCGGCACGAACCGCCACACCTTCTTGGTCCAAAATCTGACCAACGTCAGAATGATGAGCGCCTTTTATATTAAAGGACAAGATAGGTCCTTTATTTGCCGCCGTTCCATAGATTTTCACATCCGGAATCGCTGACAATTTTTCCGTGGCGTATTTAAGCAGTTCCATTTCATAAGCATGAACTTTCTCAAATCCAATCTTAGCCATGAAATCAATTGCTGCATGCGTTCCCACAGCACCTTCAACGTGCGGCGTTCCCGCTTCGAAACGGAAAGGCACATCATTGAAAGTCGTCTTTTCGATGGTCACTTTAGAAATCATGCTGCCGCCACCCTGGTAAGGAGGCATTTGCTCTAAAAGAGCTTTCTTGCCATAGACAACGCCAAAACCAAACGGACCAAATAGTTTATGTGCAGAAAAAACAAAGAAATCCACATCCCACGCACGCACATCTACTTTCGATTGCGACACAATTTGCGCGCCATCGACCAAAACCTTCGCGCCGACTTCGTGAGCCAGCTTCGTGAGCAAAGCCACATCATTGTTCGTACCAAGCACATTGGAACAAGCCGTGAATGCCACCATCTTAGTTTTACTAGAAAGTTTTGCTTTGAAGTCTTCGATGTTCAGTTCGCCGTTATCATGGATATCGGCAGCAATAACTTTCGCGCCGACTTTTTCAGCGACCATTTGCCAAGGAACAATGTTCCCGTGATGCTCCATAACGGTGATCAAAATCTCATCGCCCGCTTTTAGGTTGGTCAAGCCCCAAGAGTTCGCCACAAGATTCACACCCTCGGTCGTTCCACGAACAAAGATGATCTCTTCAAAATAGGCCGCTCCCAAAAACTCTGCAATCCGATGACGAGCGCCTTCGAATTGTTGAGTTGCTACATCACTAAGATAGTGAGCTCCCCTGTGCACGTTCGAAGCTTCATAGTTATAAAACCTAGAAACACGATCAACCACGCTTTTTGGCTTCAGCGTTGTTGCCGCGCTATCTAGGTATGCCAACTTTTTGCCGTGGACCTTTTGAGTCAACGCGGGAAACTCATTTCGAATTTCAGCAAAAAGTGAATTTAAATCTTCCATACTACCTTCTTAGCTCAGATGCAGGCGGGAAAACGCCTCATCCAAGTGACGAGTGAGCCATGCTTGAATCGCATCGTCGGAAATTTTGTAAATAACTTCCGAAAGAAAACCATAACTTAACATCGCAATAGCTTTGTCTTTGGAAATTGCACGAGACAACAGATAGAACAACTCTTCACGGTTCAATTGACCAACCGTCGAACCATGCGCCGCTTTAACATCGTCCGCATGAACTACGATAGATGGTTTGCTGTCAGCCTCTGCTTTATCACTTAAAAGCAAATTGTTGTTCAACTGAGCCGAATCCGCCTTTTGCGCATCCTTTTCAATCAAAACCTTGCCACAGAACGCCGAGCGCCCTTGGCCGTCCAAGATGCCTTTATACAATTGGTTTGTTCTGCACTCCCCAACCGTATGATCAATCAATGTTGTGTTATCGACGTGTTGTTTGCCTTGAACAGCATAGATACCAAGGACTTCAGAGTTGGAACCCTGGCCTTTTAATATCACGTCCAAAGTGTGACGAGATAAAGAGGCTCCGGTCGCAAATGCCAAGCTTTCAAGATTTGCGTGTTTATCCAAGGTGATACGCGTGCGACCGATGTTGATCGCATTCAAGCTTTCTGCCTGAACACGAGTGTAAATGACTTTCGCACTTTCACCGATATGCAAATCAAACACAGAGTTCGCAAAGTAAGCCGCATCGGCAGAACCATAGTGACTTTCCAGAATCTTCAAAGAAGAACGAGTCCCCACATCCAAGTGAATGCGCGGGTTCACCATCATCGATGCTCCACCCTCATTAGATGTGAAAAACAGGAAATTCACAGGTTTTTCCACAGAGGTTTCTTTCGCCAAAGAAAGAACAAAAGGCTTTTCGGCGTAAGCACCATTTAGGGCATCAAATGTGTCGTCAAAATGATTTGGGAATTCAGACAATTCACGCAAAGTGAATCCTGAGGGCAATTCCTCTGACAAAATTTTATTCAAGACACCATTAAAGAAAACAACATTAGTAAATGCCGGATTCAAAAGTTTTTGAATCGCTGTCATTGTCTCATGGCTGGGAGCAACCGTATTCAAAGCACTGGGTGCAAATGATGTCTCTGACAAAGGCTTCACACTGGTGTAGTGCCATTCTTCATCTTTACGAGTCGGAAGGCCCTTTGCTAAGGCATAGTCATAGCCTGCCTGACGGAAGGAAGCCAAAGCCCCTTCGGCCGGATGTACTTGACTGAATTTTTCGTAAGTCGAAAGCAAGTTCATGGGCAATCCTTAGTTAATAAGCCAGTCGTAGCCTTTTTCTTCAAGCTTCAAAGCCAAAGAACTATCACCTGTTTCAACGATTTTACCGTTCAACAAAACGTGAACGAAGTCAGGTTTGATATAATCCAAAAGTCTTTGATAATGAGTCACCATAACGATGGCGTTGTCTTTACGGCGAAGCTTGTTCACACCATCCGAAACAACACGAAGAGCGTCGATATCAAGACCTGAGTCTGTTTCGTCAAGCAATGCCAAACGAGGTGCTAAAACAGCCATCTGTAAGATTTCGTTTTTCTTTTTCTCGCCACCAGAAAAGCCAGTGTTAACTGGACGATCCAAGTATTCAGGTTTCATGCTGACCAGTTTCAACTTCTGAACCAGGAATTCACGGAACTCCCCTTCAGGCATAGCTTCGGATCCTTGGTGTTGCAAAACCGAGTTAAAAGCTGTGTGCAAGAATGTGAAGTTAGAAACTCCCGGAACTTCAATCGGATATTGAAACGCCAAAAAAATTCCTTCTTTAGCACGCTCATCCGGCGCAAGCTCCAAAAGATTCTTCATCATGAAGTTGATTTCATAGTTCACTTCGCCACTCGTCACTTCATAAGCGGGGTGACCAGCCAAAACCTTAGATAAAGTCGACTTACCAGAACCATTTGGTCCCATGATCGCATGAACTTCACCGGCTTTGATAGTGAGGTTCAATCCTTTAAGGATTTCTTTTTCTTCAACACGTGCATGGAGATTTTTAATTTCTAACATATTTCATTCCTACTTCAGCTGTTGCGACTACCGCCGCGCCAGCACTGTGACCATCCGGCCAATTACCCAACCGAGTTTTCTAGTTTCATTTCGATCAATTTCACGGCTTCAACAGCGAATTCCAAGGGAAGCTCTTTAAAAACTTCCTTACAGAACCCGTTTACCAGCATCGAAATTGTTTTTTCCATATCCAGACCACGAGATTGCAAATAGAAGATCTGATCTTCACTAATACGTGAAGTCGTTGCTTCGTGCTCAATCGTTGCCGTTTTATTTTTGACTTCAATATACGGGAATGTGCTTGCAGAACACTTATCACCCACTAACATCGAGTCACACTGAGAATAGTTACGTGCGTTTTCCGCAGACGGCATGATTTTCACCTGGCCACGATAAGCATTTGAAGACTTATCCGTAGAAATCCCTTTAGAGATGATTGTGCTCTTTGTGTTTTTACCAATGTGGATCATCTTGGAACCGGTATCTGCTTGCATCAGATCATGAGTCAACGCCACAGAATAGAAAGCTCCTTCAGAATAATCCCCTTGCAAGATACAAGACGGATATTTCCAAGTGATCGCAGAGCCTGACTCTACTTGTGTCCAAGAAATTTTTGAACGCTTCCCGGCGGCCTTACCACGTTTAGTAACGAAGTTATAAATACCACCACGGCCTTCTTTATCGCCCGTGTACCAGTTTTGCACCGTCGAGTACTTAATTTCCGCATCATCATGAGCGATCAACTCGACCACGGCGGCATGAAGTTGGTTTTCATCACGTTGAGGTGCCGTACAGCCCTCAAGGTAATTCACATAACCGCCCTCATCACACACTAGCAAAGTTCTTTCGAACTGACCTGTGTCTTTGGCATTGATACGGAAGTACGTCGAAAGGTCGATCGGACAGCGCACCCCTTTTGGGATGTAGCAGAACGAACCGTCTGTGAAGACCGCTGCATTCAACGCTGCATAGAAATTGTCAGTGTAGGGAACCACTGAGCCTAGATATTTTTTAACAAGCTCCGGGTGTTTATGAACTGCTTCAGAAATAGAGCAAAAAATAACGCCCGCTTCATCCAGCACTGCAGTTGAAGTTGTCCCCACGGAAACCGAGTCAAATACCACATCCACGGCAATACCAGAGATACGCTTTTGTTCAGAAAGCGGAATACCCAGCTTCTCGAATGTTTTGATCAACTCGGGATCAAGATCGTCCATAGATTTTGGCTTATCAGCTTCCGAAGTTTTCTTTGGTGCTGAGTAGTAACGAATCGCTTGGAAGTCGATTGCGGGATAGGAAACATGGGCCCATGTTGGCTCAACCATCGTCAACCAATGACGATAAGCTTTCAAACGATACTCCAGCATCCATTCTGGTTCGTTTTTCTTTCCAGAAATCATCCGAATAATATCCTCATTCAAACCCAATGGGGCTTGATCCGATTCAATGTTCGTTGTGAAGCCGTATTTGTATTCGTAACTTTCCAGCGGGTTCTTATTGCTGTTATCCATGAATCACCGCCTCAGGTTTCTTTGCTGGCATGACCGTTCTTTCTACAAGGAGATCCTTCAAGCTGACGGACTTATAAAATTCCGTGAGCTTGTGATTTAAATTCGTAATTGGAGAAACGATATTGCACGTTCCTTGAATTTCACAGGGGGCTTCGTTATGCAGGCATTTAACCAGCGCCGTCGGGCCCTCAATCACTGCAACCAAGTCGTGAATGGAAATTTTGGCAAGATCCTTCGTGATTTGATAACCACCATTAGCGCCATATTCCGCACGCAGAATACCGCCTTTTTGTGCCATCTGTTGCATCACTCGAGCCGTCGCATCAAAAGGTGTATGGAATGCATCCGACACTTCTTTAGCTGACGTCAACTCACCCGGAATTTTCTGACTCATGTACTTCAACGCCATGAGAGCATATTCAAGTTTGCGATTGATTTTGTTCATGTTTTTATCCATTCAGCCAATGCTTGCCACTGACTCTGACGACTGTCCGCAGGCGTCTTATTGCTGCCCTGTTATCTAATAGAAAGCCAATTGAAAAACAAGGCGAAATACGCCTAATTTTAGCGTATTTAAGATCCTGACAGGAAACTTTGTGGTCGTTTTGAAAAAAGGTGCTGATTTCAGGATCTTAGGATGCTATACCCAGCCCTTATGCGAGTACTTTTAGCCACTATATTTTCTGCGTGTGTTGTCGGTTTCCTAATTCTCATGGCCCGTATTTGGGGTCTTGGTCAGGTTTACCCTGAATACCAAAGCGTCTTTTTTGACGGGAAAACTCCTTATATTGTGGTCAAAGCCGACACTCTAGACAAAGTTCGTGAGGTTACTACGGCCCGACCCGACGCCATCATTTGGGCCGATGTCCGCATTTCCAAAGGCAATGTGGCTTATATTCTGCCTCCCCATCGCGATGCGGATTTCTTGAACGCCAAAGCAGCGGCACAGAAAGCCAATCCCACAGCACAAATCATGATGGGTGGAAAGCTGTCCGACTATTCTTGGGAACAAATCAATGAGTTCTACAACACGACGCCGGCTCTGAAGGAATATTACGAGCAGTTTCCCAAAACTCGTTTTATTTTGAACGTGGTTGATAACGTTACTGACGTCGAAAGCACAGTGGTGGAGGCAATCAAGGATTTAAATCCCGACAACCGCACTCTGATTCAAAGTGATGCAAACGTCATCAGCATGGCCATCAAAAGCCTGAAGCCGGTATGGCTTTATGGCACTGGCACTCCGGATTTAATGCGTCTTATGAGTTTCGACAGCATGTGGGTTTTGCCTGCAGTCCAATTCAAAGGCGATGTATTCATTGCTCCTTTCAAAATTATGAATCGCCCAGGATTTAACGACGACGTGATCACAGAGATGCAACGCCGTAAGAAAAAAATCTTTCTTGGGCCAATCAAAAATGAAGAAGACTTCAAACGAGCAGCCAATTTTAAAATCGACGGCTACATCACTGAAGATCTAAAACAGCTTGAAAGCTGGATGCACTAAATTCTGACAAACTCCCGACTATGGTCCTGCGCAATAGAATCATCGCCGGTTGCCTCTAGATGCATTTACGCATAAGGTGGAACGTGGAGGTTTCACCTTATGTTTTCACTATTTATTAAAGCAGCTCAGGCTGCACCTTCTGTTTCAGTTAACACAAGTTCCATGGACGCCATCGCCCAAGCAAGCCCGGTCGTGCAGTTGACACTCGTGATCTTGGTCGTGCTTTCAGTTTTCTGCTGGGCCATCGGATACACGAAGTACCAAACTTTCAAGAAGATGCGCACAGCCGATGATTTATTCTTGAATAAGTTCTGGAAAGTAAACTCATTGGACACTTTGTATGAAGATATCGATCAATATAAAGAATCTTCCGTGGCTCGCGTCTTTAAAGCTGCCTACTTGGAAATGAAAAAGATTTCCGAATCTCCCCTTCTTGCTCGCACGGAAGGCGATAAACCGATTCTTTCTGGGATCGACAATCTGCAACGTATCATTAATAAAGCAACCGAAAATGAAATTGCAAAATTAGAAGGCCGCCTGACAGTTCTTGCAACAACAGGCAGTACAGGTCCGTTCATTGGTCTTTTCGGTACGGTTTGGGGGATCATGGGATCTTTCCATAAAATTGGCATGACTGGATCTGCAAGTCTTGCGGTCGTTGCGCCAGGTATTTCTGAAGCCTTGATCTCGACAGCGATTGGTCTTGCGGCAGCGATCCCCGCAGTTGTTTTATACAACAACTTTATTTCACGCATCCGTAAGCAAGAAATTACTTTGAATAACTTCAGTGCTGACTTCCTCAATATCGTGAAACGAAACTTCTTCCAAGGAAACTAGATCATGGGAATGAGTGGTGGCGGTGGTAAAACTCGCGCAACATTAAGTGAAATCAACGTGACGCCTTTGGTGGATGTCATGTTGGTTCTTCTGATCATGTTCATGGTGACAACGCCGTTGATGCAACAAGGGATCGAAGTTGATTTACCAAAAACATCAGCTTCTGGTGTCGACATGAACGAAGAGCCTTTTGTGTTAGTTATTGGACCCGATCAAAAGATGTCCATCGCTAAAACAAAGATTCAAATGGGCGAACTTCGCCCCAAATTAAAAGCGATTTTCGAAAATAAGAAAAACAAACAGGTTTATATCCAAGCAGACCGCAAGGTGGACTATGGCTTCGTCGCGGAAGCTATGGCAGAGGTTCGTGCTGCAGGGATCTTTAACATTGGACTTATCACAGTACCTAAAGACAAGTGACCGAATTAGAACAAGAACCCCAGCAGATTGATAAGTTAAACCGCGGCTTGGTGATCTCTTTTGCCTTGCACGTGGGTTTAGTATTGTTCTTTATCGTAAAGACCGTGTTTTTTACACCGGAAGCTATTGATTTCTCGCAGGCCATCCGCGTTGATATGGTGGGCTTACCAGAAAAAATCGACCCTAAAACGGTCGCGCCAAAATCTGAAGCCAAAGAAAATCCCAAGCCAGCCCTTCCAGATAAAGAGCCAACGAAGCCCGAAGAAAAAGTCGTAGAGAAAAAGCCTGAACCCGTAAAGCAGCCCAAAGCTGAACCGGTAAAGGTTCCTCCAAAAACAGCTAAAAAAGACGACGGTGTGAATCTTGAAAAAGTAAAACACCAGCAACAAAGCGCTATCGACAAGCTGAAGGCGATGGCGGCTCTTGAAAAAATTAAAGAAGATGTGGCTAACAACAAACCTAAGACGCCGCCAGGTACCGGAAAAGCCACTACTGGATCTCAACAAATCAAAGGCAATGTATTGTCACCAGGATCGTCTTTGACTGGTCTTACAAAATTGCAGCATGACAACTATATGTCTGATTTGGATACCCACATCAAACAAAAATGGTCTTTGCCAGAGTGGTTGGCAAAGCGCGACCTCAAAGCACAAGTCCGTCTGTACATTGATGCGCGTGGAAATATCCTTGGTCGAAAAATTGTGAAATCAAGCGGAAACCCAAGTTATGATGAACAGGTGCTGGAGACTATTGATCAATCAGCACCTTTCCCAGCGCCACCGGAGAAGTTTTCAGATATCCTCGGAGTAGATGGCGTTGTAATTGGCTTCCCTGAATAAGGAGAGACTTATGATCCGACTGCTTTGTATTCTTCTGACTGTCATTTCCTTTGCCCAACTGGGACAAGCTCAGGAAAACGGGCTTTATATAAAACTCGGCGAGGCGCGCACGAAAAAGAGCATGATGGCTTTCCCGGCTCTGCAATACTTCGGCTCTCCGACCACAGCTTCAAAGTATCAAGCCGTTGGGTCCGAGATGTTTAATACCATCACCAACGACCTTTCGGTTTCATCTTATTTCCAATTCGTAAATCAAAATGCGTTCCTTGAAGACCCCGCAAAAACAGCGATGACTCCCGCACCGGGAACTCCAAATGGTTTCAAGTACCAAAGTTGGTCCGCAGTCGGTGCTGAATTTTTGATCCGCGCTGGATTTTCGATCGCCGGGAACGATGTAACACTAGAAACATATGTGTATCACGTAGGTCGCGCTACTTTAGTTGCTGGCAAAAAGTATAAAGGCCCGGTTTCAAGTGCACGCCGTATTGCACATACTTTTGCCAACGACGTTTTGAAAGCATTAACAGGAACTGAAGGTATGTTCCTTTCTCGTGTGGTTGTTTCTTCTGATCGCGCGGGTGGACAAGCGAAAGAAATTTGGGTGATGGACTGGGACAGCGCAAACGCAGCGCAAGTTAGTGCACACAGATCAATTTCAATCTCTCCGGCTTGGTCCCCTGATGGTAAAAAGATTGCTTATACGTCTTACGTAAAACGCGTGGGTTCTAAATTCAGAAACGCTGACATGTTACTGTTAGACCTAAGCTCTGGGAAAAGATCTTTGATTTCCTACCGTCAAGGCATCAACTCGGGAGCAAGTTTTTCTCCAGATGGAAAATCAATCTTCTTAACCATCTCTCAAGGTAACAGCCCAGACATTTATAAAATGTCTTATGAAGGCGCCCTTGTTGGCAAAATCACCAATGGCCCAGCAAGCGCTATGAACGTTGAGCCCACTGTGTGCCCTGGAGATAGTTCCAAGATTGCTTTCTCATCAGATCGCGCTGGCAAACCAATGATTTACACAATGGATGCCAGCGGTGGAAACGTGAAACGTCTGACTTTTGCAGGCGTGTTCAACTCGTCTCCTTCTTGGTCACCTGACTGTAAAAAAATCGCATTCGCCGGACAAAGCGAAGACCACTTCGATATTTTCGTGATGAATGCTGACGGCACCGGAATGGTTCGCCTCACTTCCGCAAAAAAACCAAATGGCAGAGGGTCCTCTAATGAAGATCCTTCTTTCTCTCCAGATGGTCGCTTTGTGATCTACACCAGCAATCGTACGGGGAAAAATCAGGTTTATGTTTCTACCGCAGACGGATCTGAAGAACGTCGCGTGACAAACGATAACTACAACTACTTCAAACCTAAGTGGTCTGTGAACCTTGAGTAATTTGTCACTTGAAAGTCAGCTTCGACAAAAGCGCAACGGGATTTGGTCCCGCTGCGCAGCCTCTGCAAAAAGTAACTCTGAAAATCCCCTAAAAATTTGTGCTGATTGGAGTGCCGCGGCTGATGAGCTTTTACAAGAAGCTTTTTCTGCCTGCTTCCCTTCTGACAAAATCGCTCTTTTCGCTTTAGGTAAATTGGGATCATCTGAACTCAACTTAAGCTCTGACGTGGATCTTCTGCTCGTTTCAGAAAATGAAAATGCTTCGGCCCTGGTTGGCCTTCGCCGCTTCCAAAAAATATTAAATGAACGTACGGCGGAAGGCTTTGTCTTTCGAGTCGACTTTGATTTACGTCCCGGCGGTCGCCATGGTCCCCTGCTTCCAACCTTAGATCAATTCCGTGATTACTATGGGAACTATGGTGAAACCTGGGAAAGATTGGCGTTCGTCCGTTTGCGTCCTCTTTGTGGTGATCCCGGGATTATTTCCGAGCTCATGGCCTTCACCAAAAAGTTTTCTTTTAGACGTCATTTAGACTTCACTCTCTTTGAAGATTTGAAAACTCTGCGTTCCAAGATTCAAGGACATTACGGTAGCAAAACGACCGCCGGCATGATCAATCTGAAAATGGACACCGGAGGAATTCGCGACTTAGAACTTTTCACCCACGCTCTTCTAGTCGTACATGGGGGAAAAGATCAAAGCCTGCAGGTGCGTGGCACCATCGAAGCCCTAGAACTGCTAATCGATAAAGGCTTGCTTCCCGCCGAGGAAGGTCAATTTCTGATTGAGCACTACGCCAATCTGCGTGGACTTGAAAACTATGTTCAAGCCCTGAATGACGAACAAACGCATATCATTGAATCTATCTCTGAAGGCCATCCCCCTTTTGTCAGTGCGGCTCTTAAGACTTTACCTATGGAAATGCAGCGCTGTGATCAAATTGTTAAGTCTCTTTTAGGCGAAGCTCCTCAAGAAGTTTCCTTGGAAGAAGAATTGCAAAAGGTCGGCCTACCGGAAAGCGAACTGCAAGAGCTTTGGGATGAAATTATGGGGCAAAAAGTTTTGTCTCGCCACAAAGGGCGCGATGAAATCTCCAGAAAAGCTTTTTTGAGAGAGTTTTTGCAAACTCTCAAACTTCAAGGCGGTGATTCTTTAAAGGCGTTATTGTTTTTAAAGGATTTCATCCATAGTACCCGAGCCAAAGCGAGTTTCTTTGCATTACTTTTGCGCGAAAAGGATTTGATGAAAAAGCTTGCTTGGCTTTTTGGTCACTCCCCTTATCTTTCAAGAATACTTTGCAGTCGTCCGGAGTTGCTCGACAGCTTCGTTTATCGCTCTCAAGATAAACCAGCGGAAGATCTTGGTCAGCTGCTAGAGGAGCTCGCAGAAAAAAGACTTCTGACTGAACTCATCAATGGCAATCAGTACCTTGAAGATCAAGATCTCGACAGTTTGTTGGCAAACTTAACTTCTACGGCGGACTTGATTGCACAAAGTTTATTGGCGGCTCTGAAAAAAGAATTCCCCTCGACAATTGAAATCCTGGCGTTAGGAAAATGGGGCGGAAAAGAATTAGGCTTTCGCTCTGATCTTGATTTTATTTTCGTTATCACCGGCGAACCCACGGATAACGACTATAAAGTCGCCAAAAGATTTATCTCTCGCATGACTGAGCCCCATCGCGGTGGCAGCATTTATTCTATCGACATGCGCTTACGTCCTTCTGGAAAAGCTGGTCCGATAGTTATGCCATTGCCTGATCTTATTACCTATTTAGAAAACGAAGCCGAAGCTTGGGAACGACAGGCCTATTTGAAAGCGCGTTGGATCACCAGCTCCGGAGTGTCCGTGGCGGACACTTATATTCAGCGAGGTCTCACTTCATCAGAACTCTCACAGCTAGAAAAGGTGCGCACGGAGCTCATCCAAAGTGGTGTCCATTTAAATCTGAAATATAGTGAGGGCGGTTTGTTGGACGTTGAACTCGCCTCCCAAACCCAGGTTTTACATGGAAAAAGAACTCCACAGAACACGAGAACCATCGACTTCTTGGGCGCTTTTCCACAGGAATCAGAGCGTCTAAAGATAAATTACGGGCGACTGCGTCAAATCGAACAAGCCCTGCAATTAATCACCGTTGAAGGCCTCTCAGAACTCAATAAAAATCATGAGTCCTTTCAGCAGCTTGCCCTTGCGCTTCATACTTCGCCTACGAAGCTTCTGGACGAGGTTTCCTCTCTGCTTGCTGACAACATTGCCATTTTGAAGAAACTTGACCCTCGTCGTCTGCCTCACTAATAGTGAAGGCATAACTAATCAGGAGTTCTAAAATGTCGAAGAATATCGATATTAAAAAGGTATTTTGGATTTACCTTTTTGCTTTCTTGCTGGCCGCTTTCAGTTTCCGCGCGGATGCAAAAACTCAAACTAAGGACACTAAAAAGGATAAACAGATGTTCGCACTTTTCGAAACAAACAAAGGTAACTTCAAAGTTCATCTTTTGGCTGACAAAGCACCTAAGACAGTTGAAAACTTCGTAGGTTTGGCTGAAGGTACGAAAGAATGGACTGATCCTAAAACTGGCGAAAAAGTTAAAAAGCCATTTTACGATGGTTTGACTTTCCACCGCGTTATCAAAGATTTCATGATCCAAGGTGGTTGCCCACTTGGAACTGGAACTGGTGGCCCAGGTTACCGTTTCGACGATGAATTCCCAGCTGGACAACAAAAACATTCTAAGCCAGGGATTCTTTCTATGGCGAATGCAGGTCCAAACACTAACGGATCTCAGTTCTTCGTAACAACTGTTCCAACTCCTTGGTTGGATGGTCGTCACGCGGTATTCGGAGAAGTTGTTGAAGGTATGGACGTTGTTCATGCTATCGAAAATTCTAAAACAGGCCCAATGGATCGCCCCGCTGAGCCAGTTATCATCAAGCACGTTAAAATCGTAAAAGAGTAGTAACGATCTGATGCTCAAATAAAAAACCCGCTCTTAGCAGCGGGTTTTTTTATGCCTAAATTTCGTGGATCTTTATTCTTTCTCGACCGCAGCCATATCAATTTCTTTTGCGCGCTGAACGATCTGTTCAAGAACATCTTCATTCACGGCACCTGGCTGAACAAAAATAATTTGCTGTTCCTTAATAACTGCTAAGGTCGGAATTGAGCGTACTTCAAAAGACGCTGACAACTCGGGCTCTTCATCCGTGTTCACCTTGATAAATTTGACATCAGAATGTTTCGCTGCCACAGATTCAAAGATCGGAGCAAAACGTTTACAAGGCCCACACCATACCGCCCAGAAATCGACGATAACGATCTGATTTTTCTCTACGACTTCTTTGAAATTCGCTTTGGTGACTTCTTCAACTGACATGTTTCCCCCTGCTGAAAGCAGGCTATCAATCTATAAACAGGCCCGTCAAATTGTATGCATTTTCGCCAGATAGGTGACTGATCTTGTCCCTGTCTCAACTTGAGACATGCCAGTGTCGGTATATTGGGAATAGGGGGCCCAAAGCTTGCTTCTATTCAATCTGAGATGCCTGGCATCTTGGGGAGAATATTATGAGTAAAACATCCGCAACACTAAAAAGACTGACATGTTTAACAATGTCTTCGGTCTTTCTATTCTCCTCCATGGCGAACGCCGGCGATTATACGGTTAAAGCGGCAACAGGTCCTTATGCTCAAGGATTCAAACAATCTAATTATTCCACGAAGCTATCTGAATCAGAAAAAGACCGTCTTCAACAAGACAAAGCTCTGATGGAGAAAATGGGCTACACAGTATCCGTTGATATGGCGAATAAGAAAGCCACCGTTTATGACGACAAAAAATCTCCAATGATGGAGTTCCCATTCGCGGACGAAGGGACTCTTCGTAAGTTCTCTCCTAAATCCTTGAATCTTTTGATCTTAGATGAAATGAGAAAAGTGAACACCGCAAATAAAGCAGCCTTTGCTCACTCATTAAAAAACCTTCCTGCGGAGTCAGCAATTTTCTTCATGGCCATGGGAGCTGTTGTTGCAGGACAACTTATTACGAACTACTCCCAAAACCCCATCGCGATGAAACAACACGTTGAGCACTCTCTTTCTCCGATCGGCATTTTTGGTTTCTATACTTTTATGTACTCACAAGGTGTAACAGCGAATGTCCTTTCTATGTATATGATGAATCCAAAATTCCACCACATGATTCCATATCTTGGAATGACGGTTGGAGCTTTCGTTCAAGGTTATCTCACGCAGATTGCCTCCGATCCAAATGTTATGGCGTGTGCCAAGGTGATGATGGGCGGAACAGTTTCAGATAAATCTATTCAAGCGGGTGTCGACAAAGATCCTTGCTCTAAAGCTTATGAGTATCTTGTTCTTAAAAAGAAACTTTGGGAGTTTGCTCCAGGTATCGTCTCCATGCTGGCTTCCTCCGCAATTGCTAGTATCGGACAAGCTGTTATCACAAAAACAGTTCTGCGTATCACGGGTTTTGATATCGCCACATTATTGCTTCCTGGAAAAATGGAAGTAAAAGGAATTCGTCTGCTCTTAGTGAAAGGCCTACAGATTGCGGCATTCGTGGCTATCGACCAATGGTTAAATAGCAAAGTGAATTATGCTTGGAAAAATATCTTTGATGGAAGAGAGCTTGGCAAAATCGGAGAGAACCTTGAAGCCGACGTCAATGCTTTGAAAAAATCAAACTGGCAAGGAAATGACACCAGCCTTCAAACAAACCTAAAGCTTTTCAGAGAGAAAATGTCTGCATGGCGCATGGTGAATCTTTCAAACGTCTATGAAGCTCATCAAAGCTGGTCTGAAGCTTTGAACCAACTCACTGGAATGTATAACGCAAGCTATGTTTTCTATAATGACTTTGTGGAGCAAGTGCGTGGTGAACGCTTTGGTGATAGCAGTGTTAAACCACTACAAAGCATTGCTCCTCTTTATGGAATAACTGCTAAAGGTGTCACAGCAGAGCGTAAAGATCTTTATCTGCTAAAGCCAGTTTGGATTGAGAACATGCAGCTTTTGACTGTACAAGAACTTGCACCGAAAGCTAAAGCCATGCTTTCAGCCGCCACTTTTAAATATCTATCTAGCAATGAAAAAGCGACTTTCACTGCGATCGTTCAGCTTCTTCAATCAACAGATAAAATGGTTCTAGGTAAAGCCTTTGCCAATCTGAATGCGGCGATTGCCAAAGGAGCCGAGCTATCGGCACCTTCAACTTTGATGATCGCAAACACGACGTCATCTCGTTACTATCTGCCAATGTTAAATCAGCTTCGTTCTATGTACGGAAACCCACTCCCGATGATGGAAAAAGGCCGTGGCTGGGTCAACGCCTATGCAGATACTCCAACAACATCAGAAAAAGTTAACACGGTACCGTACTACCGAAAAGTTGGCACCTTCCTTACTCCAAAAGTGACTGACTACTTTGTTATGCAAATGGCTTGTGGGCCAGATGTTGAACGTGGAGAAAAGACGATTAAGCAAGCTTTAGGCTATCCGTCTGTTTTCTTGCCGCCAACATTGCGCTATGAAAACGATCACTTTGATGTTTGCCATTGGTTCAAGGAACAAGGATTTTTGCAAAATCTCGTTAATGGATCACAAACTGTGAACAAAGCGGAAGAAATTTATAAATGGCCAGTCAAATCGGCAAAGGGTCAATACGATGGCTTTGTGAGCTATTTACTCAATCAAATACGTCCATCTGCGCTTGGAAATGCAACTGATTCAAATTTCGAAAAATGGTGGAAACGCAATACTGAGACACAAATGCAAGCAGCCTTCGTAGAGTACGGTAAACAATACGACAAGATCGTGGCAAAAATGATCCAAGGCATCTACAGACAAGGTCGCTCATCCTTGAACGCGGGTCCTGCATATAACGGCACGATGAATGCCGCATTCCAAGAGCAAAGAGTTTATCTTTCTTTGTTGGCTGAGCTTATTAAGCCAACGCAAAAATATGATATGAATCTTGAGAACAATCTCAAGGGCAGCATTGCCTTACCACTTTTAAGAAATGTCGAAGCTCAGTTCGCAGTTCTGAATGGTCTGATTCGAAAAATCAAGGTCGTGACAAAAGATGGTCGCGAGCAAATCGAATCTCCACTTGAAAACTACCAGTTAGAAGATCAACTTCAAGCGATTCAGGTTGTACTAGGTAAAGTTTCTGAAGCTTTAGGAGTGGGAGAGGGAGCACAAAACATGAAACTTAAACCCGCTCAAAGAAATATGGCGGTCTCTGTTCTTGAAAACCTTCAAGGAATTGCAGCCGAAATTACAATGTACGGAAGTATGGCAAATGCGGTGAGCTGGGACAAGATCCGTAACGTAAGACAGGTCAATATGGAGCAGTCACAGTTTGAAAATGACGTGCAACAGAAATTAGCGCAACTACGTGGAATGACGATCCTTGGGAAGCACTAATCTCATTTTGAGACAGTAACGATATTTGCTCCCCTGTCAGCCCGCCTACACCTTCGCAGCCTTATAGACGTTTAGAAGGTCATAGAGCTGGCAAAGAATTTGCTCAGATATAGAATTGTATATTTTTAAAAAAGGAAGATTTATGAAAAAAGTTTTCGTGATCGGGATGGTTCTGGTAAGTGCGGTAACGGCGCAATCTACATTCGCTGCTCCGGTGACAGCAAAACCAGTTATGAAACGCCTCGAGGACTACAACCTTGAATCTAGAAAACATACCTTTGGTGGTGTTGTTTCTGCGAGAAGCCTAAAAGGCCCACAATTAGAAACGGCTAAGCGCAACGTCATCAACCAATTGGCGGTTGGCGGGTTAAAGATGGAACTCGCAAATGCTCTCTCTGGCGAGCCGACAATGGTACAAGGCCGCCTTGATACTCTAGTAACAATGGTTGCTGCAAAACGTATGAGTGCTGATATAAAAAATGAAAATCCAAAGGAAGCTCAATCTATTGATGCTTCCATCAAGGCGCAAGTTGAGTTGATCTCAAACTCAATGTTAGCTTCTGAAAAACCAACTGGCGATCTTAAAATTGCAAACGAAGCGCTGATTAAACTTTCACAACTTGGTGGTGACATTATTGTTAACTTCGATCCTGTTTCTCGTGATTCTTACACCAGAATTATTAAGAAAACGAACGAACTTTCTGCTCGCACGCCGACATTAGAAGATGCTTTGATTGAAGCTGTAAAGATTGAAAAAACAAACGGTGACAAAGCAAAAGCCCTAGAGATTATTAAGAAACTTAAGGAATGCGTATAACCGCAACCACCAGAGTGAAAACCCCAGCCGAGGCCTTAAAACCTCGGCTTTTTTATTTTAGAGATCGACCTTTTTATCATCCGTGACGATCAGCAATTCGATGCGACGGTTCTGAGCACGATGGTCTTCGCTGTCGTTGGGAACAACGGGCCGTTGATCGCCATAAGATATGGAAATAAATCGTTTTGGATCTAGTTTATGATACTTGATGAAATATCGAACCACCGCTGAAGCCCTTCCACCGGCTAGCTCCCAGTTACTTGGAAACATTTCACCTTCAATCGGAGTATCGTCTGTGTGACCTTCGACGATAATTCTTTTCTTGTTACTCTTAAGAACTTCAGCCACAGCATCCAATGCTGGCAGTGATGCCAACTTTAACTTCGCCGAACCAGCAGGGAAAAAACTTGCTGCCGTCAGCGCCACTCGGACCCCAACAGCATCATGATATACATCCTGAATTGATTCCTTCTTTTTATTCCCTAAAGACTTATCCAGAGATCTTTCCACATAGTCTTCGGCTTCCTTCGCTCCGCCTTTACGCGGGAAACTTCCGACGGGCATGACCAGTTCTGCTAAGGCATTTTCTATAGTGTCACCGTTTTGCTCGGTGCCACCCTTACCCATCAAATGGAAATTCAACTTGATAGAGTCTTCAAAACCTTTTTGTTTTTCTTCATTGGCACTAGAGGTCGCATACATCACCACGAAAAAAGCAAAAAGCAGCGTGATAAAGTCTGCATAAGAGACCAGCCACCTTTCGTGATTTTCATGTTCTTGGTGTTTGCGCTTTTTTACTGCCATCAAAAACCTATACGTGACTGTC
>JBJTMR010000102.1:0-1916 GCA_046070625.1 Bdellovibrio sp.
GCAGGGGGGATTGCGTTCTTTTGTCGATCTTTCGGTCAATTTGGCATTTTGAATCGGTGATAGCCGCTTTTATTTCAAGTTCTCTGCGTGAAACTTCACGTGCCCTTCAATAAACGTCGCAATAAAGTAGTAGCTATGATCATAGTCCTGACGATAGTTCAGTTCTAATTGCTGATCCACGAGCAAGCAGGCCTTCTCGAAATTCTCTGGCAAAAGTTGACCTTTTGCTAAGAACTCATCGCTGGTTCCTTGGTCGATCAAAATCTTTGCAGGATGACGAGGCCCTTGCGCCAGCAAAGCGGTAGCATCGTATTTCGACCAAGCCGCCCTGTCCTGACCCAAATAGCCTGCGAAAGCCTTCTGACCCCAAGGGCATTGCATCGGATTCACAATAGGTGAAAAAGCGGAAATAGATTGAAACTTGCTGCTTTCACGCAGCCCAATCACTAAAGCCCCGTGTCCACCCATCGAGTGGCCCATGATCGAAATTTTATTCGCGGGGATATTAAACTGAGCCTGCAACAGCGCCACAAGTTCCGAACTGACATAGCTATACATGCGATAGTGGTCTTTGTACCCTTCGGCTGTCGCGTCCACATAAAAACCTGCACCGGATCCAAAATCGTAAGCGTCATGTTCCCCGGGCAGATTCAAGCCGCGTGGTGAGGTGTCAGGACAAATGACCATCAACTGGTGCTGCGCCAAATATTTCTGTGCCCCAGCTTTAGTGATGAAGTTTTCATCCGTGCACGTCAGGCCCGAAAGCCAGATCACGCAACCTTTTACAGTCCCATGGGGAATGAAAGTTGAAAACTTCATTTTCGTTTGTGTCGACGTGGAGTCATGTTCCCAAAACTGAGTCTGACCTTCAAAGTTTTTATGGGTTTTTAGCGGTTGCAAGTTCATCCCAAATCTCCAACTACATTTTGATCACAGAGCGAATTGATTTGCCTTCATGCATATAATCAAACGCTTTGTTGATGTCTTCAAGGGGCATTGTGAAAGTCACCATGTCATCAATGTTAATCGCACCTGACATGTATTGTTCAACGTAACCTGGCAATTCAGTACGGCCTTTAACGCCCCCAAAGGCAGAACCTTTCCATACACGACCCGTGACCAATTGGAACGGACGGGTAGAGATCTCTTGCCCCGCGCCAGCCACACCAATCACGATGGATTGACCCCAACCGCGGTGCGCACACTCTAGGGCCGAACGCATCAGGCTTGTGTTTCCCACGCACTCAAAAGAATAATCCACACCCCATTCCGTCATTTCTACAATCACTTGTTGAATCGGTTTGTCGTGTTTTTTAGGGTTCACGAAATCAGTGGCACCAAATTTCTGCGCCATTTCCCATTTTCCATCATTGATGTCGATGGCGATGATGCGGGACGCTCCGGCCATTTTTGCACCTTGAATGACTGATAAACCAATACCACCCAAACCAAACACGGCGACCGTCGCACCTTTTTCAACTTTAGCGGTATTTAACACAGCCCCAATACCTGTCGTAACGCCACAACCAAGCAAGCAGACTTTGTCCAAAGGTGCTGCGGGGTTGACTTTTGCTAGTGCGATTTCGGGAACCACTGTGTATTCCGCAAATGTCGAGCAGCCCATATAATGATGAATCATTTGGCCGTCTTTAGAAAAGCGAGACGTGCCATCTGGCATCAAGCCTTTACCTTGAGTCGCTCGAATGCGAACGCACAAGTTTGTTTTGCCAGACAAACAGAACTTACACTCTTTACATTCTGGAGTATAAAGCGGGATCACGTGATCACCTTTTTTCAAAGTGGTCACGCCTTCGCCAACTTCTTCGACGATGCCGCCGCCTTCATGGCCCAAAATCACGGGGAATAAACCCTCTGGATCTGCGCCAGACAAAGTGAACGCGTCTGTGTGGCAAACA
>JBJTMR010000103.1:0-9810 GCA_046070625.1 Bdellovibrio sp.
GGTCATGTGCAACGATTGCTGCGTGACTTATTCTATTACAAACCTAAGAGCCATAAAACAAAGCTTTCTAATGGGTTTAGCTTTTTGCAGGGTGCTTTGAAAAAGCGCGCCACTGTTTTTGTCTTTAGTGACTTTATGGACGAGGGCTTTGATCAAAGTTTACGTCTGTTAGGGCGTAAGCATGATGTGGTGGCCTGTGTGGTGAACGATGCCGCGGAATATTCCCTTCCGAATATGGGCGTCATCGAAGTTCAAGACGCTGAAAGTGGCGAAGTGTTGACAGTGGATACCTCATCGTCCCATTTCCGCCGAGAGTATGAAGAGGCCGTGCAAAAGCGCAAAGAAGCACGTGACCGCATGTTGCGCAAATCCCAAGTGGATCGCGTGGATGTAAAATCCAGCAATGACTATGTCGACCCGCTTGTGGCTTTTTTTAAGAAGAGAAAATAATGGCAGCGATTCAGTGTAAGGTTGAAATTCCAAATGTTTCCGGGCTTAAAGAAAATGAGCTGACGGTCGGTCGCGAGTTTTTGTTGGTCTGTGATGGGGAGTTTCCAAAAAATCTTGCACAAGATAAGCTGCAACTGGTTTTAAAGCCGGAACAAAAATACGCCATTCATTTAAGAGGTTTTGAATTTAGATCTTCGACTCAGGCTGATTTAAAAATCACTTCTTACACGCCGGGACCCGTGCAGTTTGAAAATCTGCAAATCACGGATGGCACTCAAGTCGTGGATTTGGGCCCTGTCAGTTATAAACTGGAAAGTGTCATTCCTCCGCAGCAACCCCCAGCAGCTGGCGAACAACCAGCGAAGATTGAACCCTATGGGCCCATCGGGCCGATGACGATTTCCGTGCCGTCTGTTTACTGGGCGATCTTGGCATCAGTTTTGGGTGTTTTGGTTTTGCTTGTGGCCACGAAAGTTTTCCGTGTGATTCAACGTCGCAATATGATTGAGCGCTTGAAAGAACACGATTCCGCTTTGTCACCATTATCACAGTTCCATCAAAACTTCCGTCGCATGCAGCGTGAAAACACCGTGTTCTTTGGTGGTACACCTCGGGCAGAAGACATTGCTCTTTGTCTGGATGAGACTCGTGGCATGTTGAAACTCTACATCACTCGTCGCTATAAAATCCCAGCGCTTGAGTGGAGCCCCAGACTGATTTTGAAGAATTTAAAGAAATATCATCCGAAAGTTTATCAAGAAACCGGGGATGAACTTGAAAAACTAGTGAAAGAGTTTTTGCACGCTCACGATGATCGCACAAAAATTTCTGGCTCCGATATGTTGAACCTGAGTAAGCGCACCCGCTTGCTAGTTGAAGAGATGGAGA
The DNA here is from genome assembly GCA_046070625.1 of Bdellovibrio sp. Taxonomy (GTDB): domain Bacteria; phylum Bdellovibrionota; class Bdellovibrionia; order Bdellovibrionales; family Bdellovibrionaceae; genus Bdellovibrio. Next base: position 1,339 of record JBJTMR010000103.1, read on the forward strand.
GATTGTCATGATTATCCACTCTCCAGCTGCTTATTGGTTGCTGCTTCCGTTGGTTTTGATTCTGGCATGGACCCTTTGGAATAAGAAAAAGAAGACACCGACTTTGCAGTTTGGTTCCATTCAAGTTTTAAAAACCATCACGCCCAGTGTGCGCACACGGTTATTGAACGTGCCGATGTTTTTAAAGGCCTTGGCGATTGTTTTTGCGGTCCTGGCCTTATCTCGACCTCAAGAGATGAATACGAAAATCAAAAAAAATGTCGAGGGGATTGACATCGTCATCGCCCTGGATATTTCAGATTCCATGTTGATCGAGGACATGAAACCTCTGAATCGTTTGGAAGCGGCGAAAGAAACCATTAAAAAATTCATCGAAGGTCGTAGCTCTGATCGTATTGGATTGGTGATCTTTGCGGGAGAGTCCTTCACCTTGGTTCCTCCAACGTTGGATTATCAATTGATCCTTTCCCGCGTTGATGAAATCACCACGGCAGCCAGTGCCCGAATTAAAGACGGGACGGCCTTGGGGGTCGCTCTTGCAAATGCGGCAGGTCGTTTGAAAGATTCCCAAGCCAAAAGCCGCGTCGTCATCTTTATGACTGACGGGGAAAATAACTCTGGAACAATTGATCCCGAGACAGGTTTAGAAATCGCCAAAGGTTATGGAATTAAGATCTATTCCATCGGTATAGGTAAAGACGGCCCGACGCGAATTCCGATTTACACGCGAGATATCTTTGGTCAAAAAGTAAAAACGTATCAGCCTTTTGATTCCACGGTGAATGAAGACTTACTGGGTCGTATGGCCAGAGAAACCGGCGGAAAGTATTACCGGGCTTCTAAGGAAGATTCTCTTAGAGGTGTTTTTAAAGACATCGACTCTTTAGAGAAAACAAAGATCGACGTGAATAAGTTTACTAACTACACCGAAAAATATCCTCCGTACTTGGTGCTGGCGATTATTTTCTATCTGGTAGGGTTGTTGTTGGGACGCTCGTGGTTAAGGAGGGTGCCATAATGTTTAGATTTGAAAACCTTTCCGCCTTTAATTATTTGTGGCTGATTCCAGTTATTATCATAGTTGGATTCTTTTTTGATCGTCGCGCCCGCAAGGCCATGGAAAAAGCCATTGGCTCCAGATTATATCCATTTTTATCGAGCTCCGTTTCGAATAAAAAGCGCTCGATTAAAACGATCTTGCAGGTTTTGACCGTGTTGTTCTTCGTGATCGCCTTAGCGCGACCTCAATTTGGTCAGAGCAAGCAAGAAGTCAAAAGCGAAGGTGTGGAGATCATTTTCGCGGTCGACGTTTCTGAAAGTATGATGGCTGAAGACGTGAAGCCTTCGCGTTTGGCGCAAGCCAAGGCTGAACTGAGTCGTTTGATTGATTTAATGCCCGGAAACAAAGTGGGTGTATTAGCTTTCGCAGGATCTGCGGCATTGTTATCGCCACTTACGAATGATCCAGGTGCTGTGAAAATGTACTTGGACGCCTTGGATACGAACTCGGTTTCCACCCAAGGGACGAGCTTTCAAGAGGCTTTAAAGATTGCCAAAGAAGCCTTCGATCGCGGTGGGGTTTCCACGGACGAAACTTTGAAAGTCACACGCGTGATTTTGGTCGCCTCGGACGGGGAAGACCACGAGCCTGGCGCCTTGGAAGAAGCTAAGAAATTAGTGGACGAGGGCATTCGTATTTTTACGGTGGCTTACGGGACTGAAAAAGGCGGCGCGATTCCAGTGCGCGATGGAATGGGCTTTTTAAAAGGTTATAAAAAAGATCGCAGTGGCCAGACCGTCATTACCACGGTTAAAGGGGACGCATTAAGAGACATCGCCGCCGCCGGTAAGGGCAGTTTTTACTTTGCAACCTTTGGCGGCGATCAAGTGAAGCACTTGGTGGAAGACATCAATCATTTGGAAAAAACTCAGTTTGATACGACGATGGCTGTGCAGTACGAAGAACGATTCCAGATAATTTTATTTATGGGTATTATGATTGCACTTATTGAACTCTTCATCGGTGAACGCCGCAGTGCCTTCCGTTTCTGGAAAGGACGTTACGAGGTGCCTGCAGAATGAAGCGTTTCATATTTTCTTTCTTAGTCTTGGCGGTCACGGCAGGTTGTGGGGAACAAAATCCTCACCTGAAAACCTTGGAGTTGAATCGTGACGGCAATAAGCAATTAAAAGCTCAAAATTTGCAAGTGGCAGCGGATAGATATATCGAAGCTTTGCGCTTTAATCCTTTTCTGCCCGAGCTGCATTCCAATTTAGGTTTAACTTTTGAGGCGCAACAACAAGCAGAAAAAGCTCAGCAATCTTATGCGGAAGCGGGACGCCTGGCAGATCTTTCCAAAGATCCGCAAATGCAATTTGTTTCCCGTTTTAATCAGGCGCAGCTTTTAGGTAAAGCTAAAAAGGTGGATGAAGCCATTGCTCTTTATCAAAAGGCTTTGGATATTCTGCCGTCTTCAAAAGAAGCTAAAACCAATATCGAGTTGTTAGTTCAACAGCAACAAGGCGGCGGCGGCAAAGGCCAAGATCAAAAAGATCAACAACAGGGCGGCCAAGGCAACCAACAGCAACAAAATAAAGATCAGAACAATAATAAAGACAATCAGGATAAAAATAAAGATCAGGATCAAAAAGACGGCGAGAAAAAGGATAAGCAATATCAAGGCTCACCGAAGTACAAGCCGCGCCCTTTTGCCGGAAAAGAACTTTCCGAAGGGGATGTCAAAAAGATCCTGGGAGAGATTAAACAGCAGGAAGGCAAAATCCGTGCTGATTATAATCGCAAGGAAGTGAAGGAGCAGCCACGTGACAAAGATTGGTAATTTCGTGTTCATCCTCGGCTTCTTTTTTTATGGCTTTATCGCCATGGCCGCAGGAACGACAGTCTCAGCTACTGCTGACAGGACCGAAGTGGGTTTAGGTGAAAGCCTTGGCGTGACAGTTTCTGTTGTCAGCACAGATGACGTGGATGTTCAGGATCCCCGCATTCCAGATATAGACGGCTTTGATTTACTCAGTTCCCAAAGCAGCACCGCCGTTGCGCAAAGATGGGTGCAAGGACCTAAAGGCAATCAGTTCGAAACTCAACGGCGCAAAGAGTACATTTATACCTTGTCGCCAAGAAAAGCGGGAACACTCAGTATCGGGGCTTTTGAAGTTGTGGTCAGTGGTAAAGTCTTCCACACGCAACCAATGGTGATAAAAGTTGGCAGTCGCGGTTCGGCTCAAGGCAATCAGCCCCAAGCTCGTCAGCGCAATCGTCCGCCTGGCTTTGATGACAACCTGGATGAAATGGATCGCTCGGAAGAAGATATGTTTAATCAGTTGTTGCAACAACGTCAGCGTGTGATGCAACAGATGATGCAACAAGGGGCGGCGATGCCTGACGAAAACCTCGGGCAGATGGCGACTAACGGCATCGACAATCCGGAGTTCCGCAGTTTGCCGACGAATCCCAATGAAGCCTTCTATATCGGTGTTGAAGTCGATAAAACGGAAGTCTATGAAGGTGAACAGGTCACGGTCAATTGGTACGTTTATACTCGCGGCCAGATGGAAACTTTGGATCGTTTGAAATTTCCGGATCTAAGAGGTTTTTGGAAAGAAATCATCGAAGAGGTCCCTTCGATTCAATTTATCCAAGTCAACGTCGGTGGCGTTCCATGGAAACGCGCGCTGCTTGCGTCCCATGCCTTGTTCCCGATTAAAGCCGGCACAGCCCGAATTGATGAATACAAAATTAAATCTCGTGTGCGTTTGCCGGAGCAGGGGTATGGTTACGTCGGTAAAGCCTACGAATACACGAAAAGTTCCGTTGGCGTGCCGATCAAAGTCAAACCATTGCCAGTGGATGGACGCCCTTCTGATTTTTCCGGAGCCGTAGGACAGTTCGAAGTTCATGCTCAGGTCGAAGAACAAAATCTGCCAGTCAATCAACCCCTCAGCTTGAAAGTTCGCTTTGAAGGAGCGGGGAATGCGAAGCTGATTGATTTGCCAGTAATGAATTTGCCCGCGGGAGTTGAGCAGTACGATACCAAGTCAGAATCTAAGTTTTTTAAAAATGGCAGATCATTCAAAGAATTCGAAGTGCTTTTGATTCCACGTCAAGAGGGCGACGTCACAATCCCTGCGATGAGTGTCAGTATGTTCGATCCAAAAACCTCGAAGTACTACACGCGTAAGACGGAAGAAATTAAATTGAAGATCGTCAACAATCCCAATGCCCCGGTGGGTTCATCACAAAGAATGACTGGAGTCGATGGTAAGCCAGTTGCGGCTCAGGCGAAGGTGGAAGAAAACAAACTTCCGAACGTGATCATGGCTTGGGAGCCGTCAGCGCAAGCGTCGGTGATGTATCGCCCGTGGTTGTGGGCTTTGATTTATTTGGGTGCCTTTGGCGTCTTGGTGTTGAAAAGCCAAAGGGAGCTAGGGTGGGGGCGTCGTCGTCGCTCTTTAAAAGACCAAGTTGGCAAACGCTATAAAGTCGTGGATCAAGCTTTGGGGAAAGATGATTTCCGCACCGTCGGGACCGAGATGACCAATATCTTTTACTTGGTTCTGGGCCACGTGGCCGGGGAATCAGGCGCCGCCCAACAGGTGCAGGATCTGATGACGCAAATCCCACCGAGCTTGCGCAGGGATTATGGTGATGAGATTGCCAAAACGTTTGAAATCTTTCAGACCCTGAGTTTTGCTCCGGAAGAAATGCTTGGAAGTTTAAAATCCAAGGACTCCATGAGAGACAACGTGGAGCGAGCGAAGAAAGTCATCTCGCAGTTGATTTCTTCGAAAGAAGAAAAGTAACAAAAAACCGAGGCACAGGCCTCGGTTTTTTATGGTTTTGTAATCAAGTGTGGCATGTCACGTGCTCTCTATTTTGGGTATGAGAACACAATCTTTTGCTTTAGCCCTAGCCTCATTAATAGCGACGTCCCCTGTCTATGCCATAGACAGCTGTCAATCCATCTTCGATACCCCGTCTCGATATGAGACTCGGGAGGTCATGGATGTTTCGCGCACAGAAAAAGCTAAAACCTTTTCAGCGCAACCGAAAAATAAGCATGAGATTCAAAATGCCATCGTCTATGCAAAACAGCATGGGTTGAAGGTAACCATCAAGGGTACCAATCATAGCCATGGCGGTCATAACCGTCGTCAACAAGATGTCGCAGGAAAACCGCGTGCTATCCAGCTCGATATGCTGGGATATAACCGCATCTTAAAATTGGATAAAGAAAACAAGGAAGTCACCGTTGAAGCCGGTGTCACTTGGAAGGAGCTATCGGTCTTTTTAGATCAATATGGGCTTGCTGCAATGACCGAGCAATCATCAAATATATTTAGTATCGGCGGCAGTGTGTCCACCAATGTTCATGGTCGTGATGTTCATGGCCCATTGATTAACTCGATCAAGGAAATCAAATTCTTAAATTCGGACGGCGTCGAGCAAAGAGTCAATCGTTCAGAACATCCGGAGGTCTTTAAAGCTCTGGTTGGAGGTTATGGTGGCCTCGGTGTTATCACGGAAGTGACTTTATTCGTGGAGAAAAACTACCTTTATCAAGCGCATTCCGTGACGGATATATCTGTTAAGGATTACGCGCAGTATTTGCGTGCCCTGGATAGCAGACCTTCGAATTTGATGCACTATGGGCGCATTAACTTGTCAGGGAAAACAGGATTTACCAAGGTCAGCTATACGGAATGGACCCCAGTCAACGAAGGCATGGTCGCTAAAGAGTGGGCCGGGTGGAAATTAAATCTTGGCGAGAAAAATATTGGTATTTCTTCGGCGATCATGAATCTGATGCGCTATCGTCCGACATCAGAAGTTGGCAAGTATGTGAAGGATGTCGCAGATAAATTTTTTGGCCTGCCAAAAACAGGGACTGTAAAAACAAAAAACAATATTTTGAATAACCCGGTCCAATTTTTATTTGATAATTTCTATAATCAAAAAAGCTCTGTCGATATTCTTCAAGAGTACTTTGTTCCCGTCGACCGAATGGAACCGTTCTTGGCGACTTTAAAAGCCGTCACGGAAAAGCATGACCTGGACTTAATGAATGTGACCTTCCGTTATGTTCCGAAAGTTAAAAAAGGCACCAATAGCATCCTGTCGCCGTATTCGGAGAAAGAAGATCTGGTGGCGATCGTACTTTATTATAACGTGGAAGAAGCCCGCGGAAAGGCCAATGGCTTACAAGTGGACTATAATGGCAGCCAGTGGACGCAAGAGTTGATTCAAAGAGCTCAAGACCTGGGAGGCAGCTTCTATTGGCCGTATCATCGCTGGTGGACGCCTGAACAAATCAAACACCAAAGTGAAGGTGAAATCACTGAGTACTTCCATATTAAGGAAAAGGTGGATCCTCAAAGCCTTTTTGAATCGGATTTTATCTATTATTTGCGAGAAGCTTCACAGACTAAATAGCCTGAAAATAAAAAAAGCCGAGATTCAGAACCTCGGCTTTTTGTTTAATCCCTATTGAATGGGGAGTTGTCTATTTGCTGATGACGGGTTGCCGGAGTTTTCCCATTGAAGCCTTTGCTGTCTATTCCTAGGTACAAATGACTGTCATCTTTCATTAAGTAGGTTGAGTACAAGACTTCGCCTTCGTGAGGAGGCACAAAGTCTGCGCAAGTTTTACCTGACGCATTTTTTGGTTCATTCGTTTTCCAATCGCTGAAGCCACACCATTGGATTTGATTCAAAACACCAGTAACAACTTCTGAAAGGCTGGTGTATGTCGCTTGAACTGCCGTCATGTCGACATTTTGTCCGTCAGTATTTGCAGTATAAGCAATATCGAAGATCAAGTACGGTGTTTCGCACTTATTGTCTTCGTAAGCCACATGGGACAATGTCCATTTGGAACCTTGGATTTTCAGGTGAGATGTTAATGCATCCGCATCGTCAGAAAAATAGCAGGGTTTAGTGTAAGCTCCGTCAATATTTTGAGTTGTGGGAGCGGCGAATACGAACTGTGATAATAAAACAAACAACTTAATCATGCTTAAAAGCGTAGCACACAATTTCAAAAGGTCTTTTGATTTTTTCAGCCGCAGCGCTTCTTGGGAGGTCTAGCGAGTGGCGTGCTTTTTCTTGTAAGCCAAGTGCCACGCGTAAACTGCGGCAATCAAAACTCCGACAACCAGGTGGCTGACGCTTGAAAAAATACTCAAGGTCTCGTTACCAAAATAGTAAATCCCCAAACCTGACAAAGATAAAAAGACAAAAATCCCCACTAAGCTGATGCCACTGGCGCGATTGCGTTTGCGATTCCACTCTTTGCGCATGTGAATGCTGGAAAGGGCACCCACAACGGCTAAAGACACCAAGCCAAACAAGACATGCAGGGCCGCGACCGCCACATGGGAATCCGTGGAAAGTCTCCAGGGGATTTCTTTTTCCAGGCGCACGACCAGTGTTGTCGGTGCTAACAAAAGGCCCGTCAAAAATAGGACTGCTAAAATCGTCGTAATGAGATTAGCAGAAAACCATTTTGGATAACCCTTCATAACTATTCCATCCCTTTAGGCACAAGTAATGTTCCACCCAGCTTTGCCAGAAGCTTTTGTCGGTCTTTTTCAGGAGCCAGGCAAGCGACTTTTGTAAGCGCATCGGCCAACCACGTGGACGGAGCTGAAACACTCCAAACACCCACTTGCGCGGACACACCCTTGATTCCGTGAATTTTACCGGGGAACTGGGGGCTGTATTGCTCGGAAACCATGGATGTGGCAACGGCAATCTCTTGAAACTGCCCCAAGTCTGTAAGGCTTTCATCCGCCTCACGACGTTGAAGGGGAAGGATGATTTCTCCGAAAACTCGCAGGTCGCCTCCGGCATTAACCCAGCCGCCGTCTAAACCCGCTTTGCCTAGGGCTTTGATAGCTAAATCCACCGCATAGCCTTTGGCAAAACCATCAAGGGTGATCAGAACCGGGCGGTTTAAACGGACTTTGCGGCCTTGGATTTGAATATCGCTTGCCACTCCTTCGACTAAAAAGTCGGTCTGGGAGTGTCGAGGCAGAATACCATCCTGAACCAAAGCTCCGCCCATGGTGCAATTAAAAAGACCATCACTTTTGCGGGTCAATGCCCGCGCCAGGCGAAGGGCAACGATGCTTAATGGGCTTAAGATAACTTCTTGGCCCCCGGCAGAGTTTAGTTTAGAAAGTTCGCTTTCAGGATTGTGAAAGCCTAAGTTGTTATGCACTTGTTCGACCGCCAGAAAGGCGTCGTTGACAGCTTGTTCGGTCTGCGGGTGGTCCGCAAAAGTTCCGATTTCAACGAAGGTGCCCAGGAAGGGGCGCATTCGTCTATATAAGTTTCTCACCGTTCAAAACCTGTTGGATAATAAGTATGCGTTTCACACCATCTAAAACATTGCGGCAGGAAAGTGTTGCGCCCGTGATATTGGGCACGTCTTTGTCGAGTTTTAAAGGATC
>JBJTMR010000104.1:0-21578 GCA_046070625.1 Bdellovibrio sp.
GGTTGAAATTCCCCTGATGCGCAAAAAGGCCTACCTCGGCGTACAAGGCGCTTACCACTACGTGAACTTTTCAGATGAAAACAAATCTTACGTAGATAACACTGAGCACTTAGATAAAAACCTTACTGGTGACTTCTATGACTTTACGTTCATCCTTGGGATGAACTTCTAACCAACATCCTTGGGATGAAATTCTAAATGACCAACAACTGAAGAATAAAAAAAAGGAGCCGGGGCTCCTTTTTTTTATTCTTAATTACTCGCCAAAGCGATGATCTGCAGAACAAAGCCGACGACGATAATCGCCGGAGCCGCCCACTTCAAAATAAAGATCCAGTGGGGATACATGGAATAGCTTACAAACTTTTGCTTATCCACAAAGCTGGTTTCTTTTTCCTTCTCGGACGTCCCTTTATAGAAAGCCCATAAAATTCCCAAGGCCACCAATGGCAACAACCAATTGATTAATAAAGAATCCAGAGATTCAATCAATGAACGTCCACCGATGCGAACGTTATCCAGAACCGAGCTGGAAAGCGCCGGCAGAACCGTCAACACCAAAGCCACCAACCCAGAATACCAAGTCGCACGCCCCCGCAACATGGTCTTATTGCGATCCACTAAGTTGGAAACAATCACCTCTAGCAAACCAATGCTGGCATTCAAGGCCGCCATATATAGGCACACAAAGAAGATCAAACCAAACAAAGCCCCGCCCGGGATTCCCAACAAATAGCGCGGCAAAACTTCAAACATCAAAGCCGGATCTGTCAGAGGCACGTTGGACGCCTGAAACGCCACCGGAAAAATCATGACCACAGCTAAAAGGGAAATTAGCGTATCAACCAAGGCCACGCGAAAGCCCGCAGTGGGTACGTGGTCTTCTTCACGCAAATACGAACCAAAGGTCACCATCGTCCCAAAGCCCACCGACAACGTGAAAAACACGTGACCTAAAGCATGGTTCAAAGATGACAAGGTTAACTTCGAAAAATCCGGATAAAATAGAAAGCGCAACACTTCCGGTGTCGATGGTAAAGAGAATGACTTCACCAACAGGACCGCCACTAAAACCGCAAAGAGCGGCATCATATAGCTGATCCATTTTTCAAGTCCCTCTTGCACACCTTTCACCACCACGACGATCGTAATAAGTAAGTGCGCGCTGGCTAACATCAACTGGAGCCAGCCATTCGACATCAAGGCCGCCAGATTTGTTTTGCTAGCAGCGCCTTCGGTATCAACGAAAAGAGAGACAAAGAATTGGGTCATAAAATGCAAAACCCAACCACTGATCACCGCATAATAAGACAACACGACCAGACTCATCACAACAGCCAGGCGCCCCACCCATTTAAACATAGGTTTTGAGCGTTGCCCCATTTGCGCTGTGGCGACAATTACGGAGCGACGAGTATTTTTGCCGAGCATCAGCTCCGCAATAAGCATCGGCGCCCCAATAGCTAAAGCCATGAAAACATAAAGCAGAATAAACGCTCCGCCGCCGTTTTCACCGACCACATAAGGAAAACGCCATAAATTACCTAAGCTGCAGGCAGAGCCCACAGCCAAAAGATAAAATCCAAAACGAGTTCTCCACGAGCCGCGCTTTACCATACTAGTCTTGCGATCCCCCACGACGAGTCTTCATACAGAAGATACGAATCGGCAAACCATGAAGATCCCATCTTTCCTTAATATTTTTAATTAAGAAACGACGATACGAGTTCGTCACGCCATCCGGGTGATTCGCAAAAGCGATAAATGCCGGAGGACGTTGATACGTTTGAGTCACATAATAGAACTTCACATTCGTCGTACCCCAAACCGGAGCCGGAGCTTTACGAATTGTTTCAAAGAAGAAGTCATTCAATTCAGATGTTGGAACACGGAAAGTGATTTGATCAGAAACTTTCTGAATCATATCAAAGAGGTCCTCAATACCTTGCCCTGTTTTCGCACTCGTAAACACAACGTTCACATCCGTAAAGAAATGGAACACGCGCTCGACTTGCTCGCGGAATGTTTTACGATACTCAGGGATCTCAGCACCACCAATATCTGATTTATTGGCAACGACGATCACACCTTTGTGGTCTTCAAGAATTGACTGCATGATACGCGCGTCCTGATCTGAAGGACCTTGAGTTCCGTCCACCATCAACAAGATTAAATCCGCTCTGCGGATAGCTTCTTGAGATTTAAACGCAGAGATGATTTCCAAATCTTCTTCACGACGTGCAGATTTACGCAAACCAGCCGTATCGACTAAAGTGTACTGCTTGTCGTTGTAAATAAATGGACTATCAACCGAGTCAATTGTCGTTCCGGCAATGTCAGAAACCATCATACGGTTTACACCCAAGATGCAGTTGCAAATGGAGCTCTTACCGACGTTTGGCTTCCCGACAATGGCGATCTTCATCCCTTTGTCGTAGACAAATTCTTGAACCGGAATTTGATTCGTAATCCACTCCAAAATTTGACCCACACCACGGCGTTGTTCAAATGAGGCAGAGATAATATCCAAGCCGAATTCATAGAAGTCCGTCTTGGCAGATTCCTCTTCCATAGTTTTATCAACTTTATTGATAACCAACAGGAAAGGCTTACCCGTTTGCTTCGCAACGCGGATAATGTCTCGGTCTTCAGGAATAAGGCCAGCACGACCATCCATCACAGCGATAATATAATCTACAGAATGCAAAAACTCAGAAACTTGTTCACGGATAAGTTTAGAGAAAATATCTCCAGCTTCCGTGATACCACCTGTATCAATCAGGTCAAATTGCTTACCCCAGATATCCACAGGCTCAATCATAATATCACGAGTCACGCCAGACTGGTTTTTTACCACGGCCTTACGTGTTTCAGTGATGATATTAAATAATGTAGATTTACCTACGTTGGGACGACCGATAATCGCCACCTTAGGGGCAAACTCAGTCTTTTGAATCGATGACATAACCCAACTCCTTCATCATACGCTTGTTGTCGAACCACTCTGGTTTCGCTGCTACTTTCAAATCCAAGAACACTTTTCCATCCATCAGCTTTTCGATCTCTTTGCGAGATTCCATGCCGATTTGTTTAATCACGGAAGCACCTTTACCGATCACAATGGCTTTTTGGCTTTCACGGGCCACCATGATCTCAGCATAGATCTTCGGTAAATCACCGGTTTCATCAAATTTTATGATACGCACGGCGATATTGTATGGAACTTCATGATGAAGATTTTCAAAACATTTCTCACGAACAATTTCCGCAACCATCTCGCGGATATTTTCATTCGTGAAAATCTCTGTATCATACAATGGTGCTGGAGACTCTGGAAGAATCTCTAAAAATTCCACCAACAAGGCTTCACGTTCTTCCACATCACCTGCATAAGTTTTCGCAGAAACAGAAAATGCTTTGCCACCTTTATCTTCAATCATTTTTTTAAGAATTAAAACACGGTGAGCTTTGTCTTCGATATCTGTTTTAGTGATAATACCAATCCACGGTTTACGGCTTGCAGCCACAAGGTCGATCACTTTTTCAGCATCTTCAGGTTTTTGTTCATCCACGCTGATAACAGCCAACAAGGCGTCAGAGTTACTAATAACATCATGAGCTTCTTGCGCCAAAAAGCCATTCAGACCCTTATCCGCTTTGATCAATCCTGGAGCATCGACGAAAACCACTTGGCCAGCGTCTGACGTCCACATACCCAAAATACGGCGACGAGTTGTCTGTGGTTTCGCAGAGACAATGGATACCTTCTCATCCACAAGGAAGTTCATCAACGTGCTCTTCCCGGCATTTGGCTGCCCTATTAGTCCTAAAAATCCCGCTTTGTATCCCATTAATTTGTCTCCTTAAACTTTGCATCTAAAGCGCATTTTGCCGCATCTTGTTCGGCGTTTTTCTTACTGCGTCCGCGCCCCTTGGACCAGATTTCTTCTTTCACTTTCACACACACTACAAACTGACGATCATGAGGAGGACCCTCCTCAGCCAGAACCTCATACTTCGGCGTTTCTTTTTGCGCCTTCTGTACGAGCTCCTGCAATCGAGTTTTATAGTCTCTTTCAAAATCTTCGTGGCGACATACTTTCTCACACAAAGGTAAAAACTCTTTGCGGATAAAAGTTTGGGCTGGCACAAAACCGCCATCCAAATAAATCGCTCCCACAACAGCCTCTAACGAGGAGGCCAGAAGTCTTGGTTTTAAAGAGCCGCCCGTTTGCGCCTCTCCTTTTCCAAGCTGCAGGATTTGGTTCAGTCCCATATCGCGAGCCAGTTCAAATAAAACTTCTTCGTTCACAATGCTCGCGCGCTTTTTCGACAAACCACCTTCTGTATCTTGCGGATATTTCTCATACAAGAACTCTCCGACAACCAGATCCAGAACCGCATCACCCAGAAATTCCAATTTCTCGTTATGCTCCGTGTGGTTTTTTAATTCATTCGCATAGCTTTTATGAGTTAAAGCTCTGGCTAACAATGCGATATTTTTAAACTTATAACCTAGTCTTTGCTCTAAGGAATTCACGACAGAACCTCCCCGATCAGGTGGCCTTCCATGTGGGCTCTGTTTGAGTGATCGTAACCTGTGATAGTCACATCCACCTCTTGGCCAGCCCAATGCTCCAGAAAGCTTTCAGCCCCGGCGATATCCACGGGCCAATAGTCATGACTAAGCCCTTGGCCACCTTTTGCGGCGTTCTTAAGAACCAAAACGCGCTTTGTCGTTCCCACTTGCAACAGAGCCTGTTCTTCATAGCGCTTAAGACTAAGTTCACGCAAACGCGCGCCACGCTCAGCCCGCACATGCGGATAAACAGACACATCCATCGCCGCAGCACGAGTCCCTTGACGTTCAGAATATGGAAACACATGAAGCTTCGTCCAAGGAAGCTCCGACAGGCATTTATAAGTGTCTTCAAATTGTTCTGCGGTCTCCGTTGGGAATCCGGTAATCACATCCATCCCGACAAAAGAATTGGGAACACGCTCCGCAATCGCCAGCAACGACTTACGAACATCATCCTGAGTGTACTTTCGCTTCATATGGAAAAGCACATCAGTATTAGCACTCTGAATGCTCATGTGGAAGTGTGGGCACAAGCGAGAATCGCTATAGAGGTCTAACAAACGCTCAGAAACCTCTACCGGCTCCAAAGACGACAAACGAAAGCGAGGCATTTTCGTGCGCACCAGAAGATTTTCAATCAAATCTTCCATCACCATCTTTTTGCCATTCACTTCGTCTTCATAGTCCCCGATGTGCACACCCGTTAACACGACTTCACGGGATCCTTCTGCATAAAGGTCATTAATTCGTTGCACAAGATTGGCAATAGAAATACTGCGACTCTTGCCGCGAGCATAGGGAATAATACAGTACGTACAAAAGCTGTTACAACCGTCTTGGATCTTTAAGAATGTGCGCGTGTGATGTTTTTCAATCCCACCACCCATTTCTAAATCTTCTTTTTTGAAGATGTTAGATTTAAAAACTTTCTCGGTCAGTTCACCACGGAAATGCTTACTCAATAGATCTGGTAAGTTCCCTTTATGAGAATTCGCAACAATCAAATCCGCTCCCGGAAGACCTGAGAACGACCCCGTATCCACCTGCGCCGCACAACCTGTGACGACGATAGTACAGAACGGGTCTTTAACTTTAAGGCGACGGATATAGCGAACAGCCTCTTTCGTGGCCTCCGCAGTTACCGCACATGTATTCAGGACATGAATACGCGCCGTTTTATCTCCATGAATCACAGGAGCAAAACCATTGGCATTTAAGTTTTTCTGAATGAGACCGGCGTCGTAAGTATTCACCTTACAACCAAAGGTGTGAACCTGGTACTTCATGTCGCGGGTGTTACCTACAGCGTGATCCATCCGCCTCCCACAAGTTCGCGTTCACGGTAAAACACAGCCGCTTGACCTGGAGTCACGGCACGCTGTGGTTCTTGGAATTTCAATTTGAAGCCATTCTCTGTTTTGAAAACTTGCGCCAAGGAGCCTTTGTGTTGATAACGGATTTTTACGTTCAGCAACTCTCCCTCTTGCAATTCTCCTAACAGATGAGGGTCGACCACATCGACTTCGTTAGCAAACAAATGCTCTTCATCGCCCACCCAGACCGTGTTGTCAGCAGCGTCAATTTTGATAACGAAAAGCTTTTCGTGGTGATCCATCCCCAAGCCCTTACTTTGACCATAAGTGTAGTTATGAATACCTTCATGCTTCGCCATCACTTCCCCAGTTGGGAAACGCTTGATCGCGCCTTTTTTGGTATCCAGGATGGCTTTTGAAACTTGGCCTTTGATAAAATTCTGGTAACCGATATTTCCAACAAAGCAAATGCCTTGGGAGTCTTTTTTACGAGCCGTAACCAAACCTTTGGCTTCCGAGTACTCGCGCACTTGGGGCTTTTTCATATCCCCAATCGGGAACAACAACTTTGGCACGAGTTCAGGATCAATCGTAAACAAGAAATATGTCTGATCTTTCCAGTCATCCGTCGAGGTGTGGATAGCTGATTTGCCATTTTCGTCTGTTACGATTTTTGCGTAGTGACCAGTTGCCAGGTAATCGCACTCAAGCTCTTTCATCTTTTTCACAAGATGATCAAATTTCAAATAGGTATTGCAGTTCACGCACGGAAGTGGCGTTTGCCCTTCCAAATACGCTTTTAAGAAAGGATCAATAACGGCGGTTTTAAATTTTGCTTCACAGTTTAAAACGTAAAATGGAATCCCCAAACGATCTGCAACCGAGCGCGCATCATCCACGTCAATACTTGAGCAACAAGTCCCGTTGCCTTCTTCAATATCGCATGATGAGTAATCCCACACCTGCATGGTGGCACCAATAACTTCATACCCCTGTTCCACTAACAGCGCAGCCGCGGCAGAACTGTCCACGCCTCCGCTCATAGCAACAAGGACTCTTCCCTTAGACATGGCAAGAATCTCCTTCTTCATCCGAACTCAGGGTGCGCAACCTTGCGACCACTGCTTTTAATGTTTCTACAAAACCATCGACTTCTTCCAAAGTCGTGTCCCAACCAAGGCTGACACGCAAACTGTGCTGCGCCTCTTGACGGGATAATCCCATTGCCAACAACACGGGACTGGGCTCCGGACTTCCGCTTGAACAAGCTGCACCTGTGCTGACCGCATAACCCTTGATATCCAAAGACATCAACATCGTTTCGCCATCGGCACCTTTGATCACCAAAGAGCTCGTATTCGTCAGACGAGGGCTTTGCACAGCTGTCACCGTGACGTCTTCGATCTCGGCCAAAATTCTTGTTTCCATATGATCGCGGAGCTTTTTAACTTCCAAAGATTTGGCTTCAATTAGCGGGGAACGCTTAGCGACCAATCCCATGCATGCGATTCCCAAAGTATTTTCAGTGCCGCCACGACGATGACGTTCTTGTCCGCCCCCATGAATCAACGGGCTGACGTTCGTACCTTTTTTCATATACAAAACGCCCGTCCCCTTCAC
Source organism: Bdellovibrio sp. (assembly GCA_046070625.1). Classification (GTDB taxonomy): domain Bacteria; phylum Bdellovibrionota; class Bdellovibrionia; order Bdellovibrionales; family Bdellovibrionaceae; genus Bdellovibrio. The sequence continues at coordinate 7,516 of JBJTMR010000104.1, forward strand.
GGAATAAAACTTATGACCAGAGAGGGAGGCGAAATCAACATCCAGATCTTTGAAATTCAAAACAGCCTTACCAAATCCCTGCACGGCATCCGTATGGAACAAAGCCCCTTTGGCATGGGCCATCGCTGCCATCTCTTTAATCGGGAACAACGTTCCTGTTTCGTTATTTGCAAACATCACTGAAATCAAAGCAGTTTCTTCACTTAAGTGATCTTGATAGAATTTCAAATCAATCTCACCCGTGCGACTGACCGGGATATAGTCCACTCGAGCACCGAGCGCTTTTAGATGTTCCATCGTTTTCATGATGCTGGGATGCTCTGCCGCAGAACACATAAAGTGCGTGCGACGACGCTGTTCTGGAGTCAGGAATTGAGCCGTTTGATAGTAATCAAAAAGGCCTTTTAAAACTGTGTTATTAGCTTCGCTGCCACCAGACGTAAAGACGATTTCCAGAGGGCTAACACCGAGAGCATCCGCAATAGACTTGCGTGCATCACGAATCAAATTTTTCGGCTGTCGACCACCCCAATGAATAGAGCTTGGATTCCCGCCGGCAGCTGCAAAATCCGGAAGAGCCGCGATAACTTCAGCACAGGCTGGGGTTGTCGCATTGTGATCGAAATAGTGAAAAACTTTATTCTGGAACATAGGTCCGCGGATACTATCACAAACGATAAGTATTGAAAACCTCTATGTTTTTAGCGTCTATGAAGTGCGCAACACTGCAAAAAATACAGCCAATCTAGACCTAGACTCAGGTTTCTCGTCAAAAAGCCGATAAACAGAACAATGAGCACTCAGGCATGGTTCGAGCAATTTAAAGAGAAACTTCAAGGACTTACGGAAGTCTTTGAGCAAAGTGGAACTCCATTGAGTCTACTGGGCTATGCTTTGAAAGAAAAACGCCTCACGTCTGCGGAATACCTCCAGTGGGCGATGACTCATTACAAACTCCCCCTGCTTCAGGCAAGATTTTTTACAGAAACTCCTCCCTCAAAGGAAATGTTCGCAAAGTGGGCGACGCATTACCCATGGTCGGCTGAGTGTCTGCCTGTGGCGGAGTGGGATGGCGCTCTTATTGTCGCCTGTCTTCAGCCGCCACAGGATTTTCCTTTGATGCCTCCAAGCGTTTTTGTTTTAACACCTTTGGAATGCATCGAAAAAACTTGGCTGACATGGAATCACGCGACAAAAAAATCAGCTGACACGCCTGAAGGCATCGACCTTTCTTTGGCGACCCCTGCAAAACAGGACAACCCAGATGATCTTTTCTCTCTGGAAGATCTTGGCAACTCAAGCTCCGAGGGAGAAAATGCTGAAAGCAATGATTCTTCATCTGAAGACCAGGGCGGCTCTGCTTTAGAGGGCATTTTCGACAATGTCACGGTCGCACGTCTTGAAAAAACCGTGATTCAAACAATGAATCCCTTGGCTGAATCCGAACCTGTTGGAAAAGAAAAAGATGCAGCCGCTATTGCCTCTGAAAAAACAGTGATCCAGCCATTAACTAAAGTAACTCCAATGGAACCCACGGTTCCACCGCCGCCACCCATTGAAGATGCCGCGACAGCGCCATCTGAGGACAGCTTCAGCAACAAACCAATCCCTATCGTTCCGCGTCCAGCTGGAGTAGCTAAACCCACAATGAACCCTGTGGCCAGTGGGCATTTTTCTTTAGATAAATTGAAAAAGAAAAACAGCGCTTTGCTAGCTGAAAAAGTTAAAAAAGTTCTGAGTGAAATGAAGTCTCACTTTGAAAAATCGATGATTTTGACTTTGGACGAACAAGAAACACAGGTTACAGCTTTTGCTTGGGATGAAAACTTCCAGGGCATCAAAGATACATCCCTGCGAGTTCCCTTGAAAAGTCCAAGTATCTTTAACATCGTGGCCTCGACGCAAAAGCCGTTTCACGGATACATTTCCTTAAATGAAATTAATGAAAAGTTCTTTGATGACTGGAACAACGGTCGAATCCCTGACCACGTCACGATCAGCCCGATTCTTCTGAATGATAAACTTGTAGGAATGCTGGTAGGCTTCGCAGAAAAGTCTGCTTACAACAAAGTCTCCTTAGGATTGGCAGAACGCCTTTCCAATGACTTCACAAAAGGCCTGGCGGCCTAATTTAAAGCAGCCATCCATTCTCGGTGAAGTTTACCAAACACCTTGGTATTGCGGTACTCCCCAAAAACCAAAGAGTTATCTCTCAGCTCCCCTTCGAAACTATACCCATTTTTTAAAGCGACTTGGGCAGATCTCTGATTACGACTGTCACAGCGAATCTCCACGCGGTGAAAACCCGCTTTGAAACACTGAGTCTCTATCATACGCAACGCTTCGCTGACAAAACCTTGCCCTTGAAACTGCTGACCAATCCAATATCCCAATTCGCAGTTTTTAAATTCCCAGTTGATGGAGTGCACACCAAAACTGCCCAGATACTGATCGCTCTTGGTCAGATAAATACCATAGTCAAATAAGCTCAAATTGTCCCACTCTGCCAGAGTGCAATTGATCCAGGCCCTGCTGTTTTCAACTGAAGCCGTGGACCGAATCCACGGCATACCTTTAAGATGTTCGCGATTTTCATCAATGAGCTTAAACATCTCTGGAGCAACCATTGATGAATGCCTTTGGAGATAAATCCGTTCACCACTGATTCGGCCGGGAAAAGGTTTTTGTTCCATACAAATAATCTAGCGTGGATTTTCAAACTCTGCAGCTTTTATAAAAATGGCCCACGCATATTTTTTTAGGTGCGAGGAAGATTTTCGCATAAGTCCCTCCCTGATACCCTTCATTTTAATACTCTGAAAATAGCTGTGGGGATTTGGACCAACCCTTTGGGGAAATACAGAGTCCGACACGGACTAAAGCAAACGGACCATCAAAAGTCTTTGGCCATCTGTCTCAGTTTTTGTAATGGAGACTTCGACCCTTTGCCAGTTTAACGGTAAATAATCGTAATCCAAGCGCTGAGCCCACTCGACCACAACGAAGCCTTGTTTCGGCGCAAACAGATCCCAAAAGCCGGAACTCTCCAGGTCGTCGTCATCTTCCAGGCGATACAAATCCAAATGGTCCATGGATTTGCCAGAGGCATTTTGATAATGAAGATGGATTGCGAAGGACGGCGACTGCACATCCTTCATTCCTAAAATTTTTGCGATATACTGAACGGATGTCGTCTTCCCTGCACCAACATCCCCATTAAGTAACAAAACACAACGTTCACTTAAGTGTGGCAGGAACTCTTGCCAAAAAGCTTTAAGTTCCTCCGGACTGTGAATAATGCGGGATGAATTCAGGATCGAAGACATAAAGTATTACTTTAAAAGCTTACGCATTTTTCGAACGGAAGTTTCCAATCCATCTTCAAGAGCGTAACAAATCAAAGAATGACCAATGTTAACTTCTTGAAGATAAGGCAACTTGTTAATTGCTTTAGAGTGCGCATAATCCAATCCGTGCCCAGCATGGACGTTCAAACCTAAGTAATGAGCCCATTCAGCCGCTTCCACCAAGCGTTTCCACTCTTTTGTTTTACGAGCTCCCTGGAGGTGAACCCATTTTCCCGTGTGAAACTCAACAGCATCCGCGCCAACTTCGTAAGCAGCTTCAACTTGTTCAATAGATGGTTCAATAAACATGGAGATCTCAATCCCGATACGTTGAAGCTTTTCAACCATAGGAGCTAATTTCTTAAAGGCTTTCTTTACGTCCAAGCCGCCTTCAGTGGTCAGTTCCGCGCGCTTTTCTGGAACAAAACAAACCCAGTCAGGGCGATATTTTTTCGCAAAAGAAACCATTTGTGGCGTTGCTGCCATCTCCAGATTCAAAGGAACCGGACAATGCTTAGAAAGCACTTTAAGATCTTCAAGTTGAATATGGCGGCGGTCCTCACGCAAATGAATGGTGATCTGCTCTGCGCCACCTTTGACGGATCTTTTTACCATATCCAAAACACTTGGGTAAGATGTCGTGCCACCACGAACCTGACGAAGTGTTGCGACGTGATCAACATTCACGCCCAAACGAATTTTATGTTTCATGAGTTAGCTCAATTCTTTTTCAAGGAAGGATGCGATTTCGGCTGCATAATGAGAAATCTGAGATTTATCAGTTCCCTCAACTAAAACACGAATCACCGGCTCTGTGCCAGAGAAACGGACAAATAAACGACCGTTGCCATCCAATTTCTTTTCAATATCTTTGATCAACTCGTTATAACCTTTGATCTCATGCAAATCCATGCGGCGTTTTACGCGGCAGTTGATCAATACCTGGGGAACGTCTTCAAACACTCGAGCCAACTCACTGACTTTCTTGCCAGTTTGTTTCATCACCGCAAGAACAGATAACGCTGCGATACAGCCGTCACCGGTTGTCGTATGATCTAAGAAAATAATATGACCCGATTGTTCGCCACCAAGATTGTAGCCATTCTTACGCATCTCTTCGACGACGTACTTATCGCCCACACCGACTTTGACAAGTTTGATACCTTTTTCAGTCATCGCTTTTTCAAGACCGAAGTTCGACATTTGCGTTGCCACCAACGTGTCTTTTTTCAGAAGACCACGCTCCTTCATGTGCAACGCACAGATCGCCAGGATTCTATCCCCATTTACGATCTCACCCTTTTCATCCACCATGATCACGCGATCCGCGTCACCATCAAGACTAATACCCACATCAGCGCGGTACTGAACCACAGCTTCCGCAAGTTTTTGTGGATAAAGAGCCCCCACCTTATCATTGATATTCGTTCCGTTAGGATCATCACCCAGCTGAATAACTTCAGCACCGAGTTCTTGAAACACACTAGGAGCAACTTTATAAGAAGCCCCGTTTGCAGTATCTAAGACAATGCGCATACCATCCAAAGTGTATTCCAAAGGAAAGGTTCCCTTTACATATACGATGTAACGACCTTGAGAGTCGTCGATACGGCGCGTACGGCCGATTTCTTTGCTGGGCGGCAAAAGAGCGGTGAGGTCTTCTTCCAGAACTAAACGCTCAATTTGTTGCTCCATATCTTCGGAGATTTTGTATCCATCAGCACCAAAGACTTTGATACCATTATCATGGAATGGATTGTGAGAAGCCGAAATAACAATCCCCGCCACCGCACGCATAGTGCGAGTCAGATAACCAATTCCTGGAGTTGGCAACGGCCCCACCAACTGCACATGAATCCCCATGGAATTCAACCCACTGGCCAGAGCTTGCTCAATCATATAACCAGAAAGACGTGTGTCTTTTCCAATAACGACTTTACGAAGCGCTAGTGGCGTCTTGTGTTTTTGTTGCTGTAAAATATAACCAATTGCCTGGCCAATTTTAACGACCATATCAGGAGTCATCGGAAACTGATTAGCAGTCCCGCGAATCCCATCTGTTCCAAAGAGTTTTGCAGTCTTTTTTTCCACTTTAGTGACCTTTTTGTTCGTCATGCTTCGTGTCCTTAATACGTAGAACTTCCACTTGAATTTGATTCGGACGAATCCCAAGGATCTTCACCCCTAATGGCACTTCGATCTTATTCAAGGGAATATCGACGTAAACAACGCCTTCACCTTTTTGTGAAATATCAAGGTTGATATTCTGAGACAAAGAACTTTCCATAAATTTTTTCAAGGCGGACCGTGGCCCGGACACTTTCACTTTGATGTGATCAGTTGTTTGCGCCACAACCTGAGTCCCTGGTGCCGTGATCAAATCAAGATCTATGTTTTTACTTAAAACAAAATCTCGGCGCCCCAAGATGGTCAGCCACAGGATAAGTGAGATAAAAAGTGCGACAACTTTGTAACTAAAATTTTCGGTAATAGAATCTGACCAACGGCGTTTCACGACAAATCCCCCTGTTGGGAGAAGGCTTTGTATTTAAGACCAAAGGTCTCATAGAGCGCCTTGCGAATGTCACCCAACTCTACATTCGGGCTTAGGTGACCACCTTGAACTATACCAATTGATTTATTTTCTTCCGAAACAACAAACACCAAAGCATCTGTTTCTTCCGTTAAACCAATGGCAGCTCGGTGACGAGTTCCCAAGTTTTTATCTAACGCCGGGTTCTTACTAAGGGGCAAGAAACACCCTGCAGAATGGATCTTTCCGTTACGAATCAGCACCGCCCCATCATGCATGGGGCTTTCTGGATGGAAGATAGAGGCCAACAATTCCGCTGACACTTTGGAGTCCATCTCGGTGCCAAATTCAATGTGGTAATCGATGACGATCTCTCGTTCCACCACCACCAGCGCCCCAAAACCCTTGTGCGCCGTCAAGATAACACCCTTAGCGACCTCTTCAATCACCTGAGTTTCTTGCACGGTAGAGACATCTGAAAAGAAGGGGTTGCTGCCGATGTGAGCCAAAGCCCGACGAATCTCGGCCTGGAACAAGACCACCACGATTACAAACAAGTTGGAAAAAAACTTTTCCAGAATCCAATTAAACGTAAATAGCTCAAGCCAAATACTGAGAATATAGCCGATCGCTAAAACCCCGAGTCCCGAGAGCATTTGAATGGTCCCGGTCCGCTTGATCAGAACCAGAATACGATACACAACCATCCACACCAACAGCATGTCGATGCCATCCTGCACACGCAAATGCTGAATGATGAAGATGAGGTTGTCTAAAAACTGCTGCAACATCAAGGTGCCTATTTTAAGTTTATAAAACCAAAAAGCACCCTGGGGTTTCCAGAGTGCTCAAAAATTTAGATTGTAACTGGTCCCGTATTCCCGACTGGATCAGATCCAGAGGAATCTTTTTTGCCCGCTGCTGCCATCGCAGCCAGCCCGGCATCGCGTTTGTTGCTACGATATTTTTCAATCTCTGCAACTGCGGCACCGTTAATCAACATGTCCACTTCGTGGCCGTCGATTGTTTCATACTCAAGCAGCGCCAAAGCCAAAGCCTCAAGGGCTGATTTGTGATCCGTTAAGATCTGAACGGCGATGGAGTAACCTGTGTTGATAATTTTTGAAACTTCCGCATCGATCTCTTCCGCTTTAGCTTCAGAGTATTCTTTGTGGCCTTGGTGACCGTATTGCATTCCAAGGAATACTTCCCCACCTGTTTTTTCAAAAGCCAAAGGTCCCAGTTTCGACATGCCCCATTCACAAACCATACGGCGAGCGATGCTTGTCGCACGTTCAATGTCGTTACCAGCACCCGTTGTGATATCCTTAAACACCACTTCTTCAGCCGCGCGACCACCGAACAAGAAGGCAATCATATGTTCAGCTGTCGTTTTAGACAATGAAACGCTTTCTTTTTCAGGCAACGTTTGAGTAACACCTAATGCCATCCCGCGAGGAATGATCGTCACTTTATGAATTGGATCTAAGCCTGACAACTTCTTGTTCACAAGAGTGTGACCCGCTTCATGATAGGCTGTGACCTTTTTATCTTCCTCAGAGATAACCATGGATTTTCGTTCAGAACCCATGATGACTTTGTCTTTTGCTTTTTCAAAGTCTTCCATTTCAAGATATTTTTTGTCAGAACGGGCTGCAACCAAGGCCGCTTCATTCACAAGGTTTTCCAAATCCGCACCAGAGAACCCAGGAGTTCCACGAGCAATTTTAGAAAGATCCACGTCAGGACCCAATGGCGTCTTACGTGTATGAACACCGATAATTTGCTCACGACCTTTAAGATCTGGCTTATTCACAACCACGCGACGGTCGAAACGACCTGGACGCAACAAAGCTGGATCAAGAACGTCTGGACGGTTGGTCGCAGCGATCATGATTACACCTTCAGAAGATTCAAAACCATCCATTTCAACTAGCAACTGATTCAGAGTTTGTTCACGTTCATCGTGACCACCACCCATACCAGCTCCACGATGGCGACCTACGGCATCGATCTCATCGATAAAGATCAAGCAAGGAGCATTTTTCTTACCTTGTTCGAAAAGGTCACGAACGCGACTGGCACCGACACCCACGAACATCTCTACGAAATCAGAACCTGAAATTGTAAAGAACGGCACACCTGCTTCGCCGGCAACCGCACGAGCAAGCAATGTTTTACCGGTACCTGGAGAACCCACCAAAAGAACACCTTTTGGAATACGGCCACCCAGTTTTGTATATTTCTTTGGATCTTTCAAAAAGCTGACGATCTCTTGAAGATCCTCTTTCGCCTCATCCACACCAGCAACTTCTTTGAACGTGACACGGTTTTTGTGCTCAGTTAGAAGACGCGCGCGAGATTTACCAAAGGACATAGCTTTACCGCCGCCCACTTGGATTTGGCGCATAATGAACAAGAACATCGCCACGATCAAAATCAAAGGCAACCAATTCACAATCAATGATTGGAAGAAGCCACCGTTGTCAGCACGTTCATAGTTTGGCGTGATGCCATTTTGCTCAAGGAATTTAAATCCTTCATCTTGAACATTACCAACGATCGAGAAATGAGTTCCGTTATATTTCTTTTCAAACTCAGGCTTCAACTCACCAACGATCTCGCTGGTGTCTTGACGGAAAGTCACAGTCGCCACTTCTTTGGCTTTTACAGCTTCAGTGAATTTCGAATAATTGAATTCACCAATCATTCGCTGATGCTTGCTTTCATAGGCTTGAAATAGAAACACAGCCATGACGATCAGGAAAAACCACATAGCCATTGTTTTCTGTGTAGGTCGCATTAAAGTTCCTTTCACTTACGGTCGAGCCTGGACCAAGCCAGACCACAGACAATTCACCACTGAGGGTAGCACGAATAGCGTACCGAATGAAAAAGAAACGCCTTCAGGACTGGACCTTGATTTGCTGCGCGTTAATTTCCCACTCAGAACCACTAACTTTAAATGTGATCACTTTTTGAGACTTGTCCAGGCGCTTTTGTATTTCTTCGAGATGGGCCTGCGAAAAATCTCTTTTTCCCAATGAAAAAAGATATTGAGCTAGCAATCGTCGCTGATCAAAAGGACTTAAAGTTAAATAAAAAGCCCGAGAAAGCCCCTGTGTCTTATAAGCCTCATTATGACTCAGTAAATCACTAAATCCCTCTCCTGAGTCGCCTACTTCCTGCGCAATTGTTTCCAGAGATCGCGCAAGGGCTCCAACAGCCCCGCGCTGTCTCTTTTCTAATCCCTTCAACCACTCTTCCCGAATCCAATTTCGAAAAGGGTCCAAGGACGCATTCGTCGGATCCTGATAGGAACGAATTTTATCTTCCCGCAGATATTTCTTAAGCTCCTTTTTGGAGGTCTCCAAAAAAGGTCTAAAAATTTGGTCCTTGTAAATTTGCATCGCCTGGAAGCCTTGAGCTCCGGTCCCGCGAATCAAGCGCATCAGACGCGTTTCTAAAAGGTCATCCCGATGATGAGCTGTGGCCAAAATTGAAAAGCCATTTTCTTTTTGTAAACGTCGCAAAGCCTCATAACGGAGCTCGCGATACTGAGCTTCAGATTTAGCCAACTCGGAGGATTTTAGGGTGAAAAATGTGACCTCGAACTTTTTACAGAGCTTCTCGCAAAAAACTTGCGCTTCTTTGCGATATTCTTGATTCGAGTTCTCGCCATGATGAAAATAACAAGCTGCCAGATTTTCTTTTTTATGAACTTTAGAAAGAACCCGCAACAACGCCGTGGAATCCACCCCACCGGAAAATGCCACTAAGATTTTCTTATCCTGGAGTCCGTGTTGCTTTATCAACTTCCAAACTTGATGATCCAAATCCTGCTTCACACGAGACAAAGTCACTGCAAGGCCCCCACGCCAACCGTTTTAATATTTACAAATTCCATAATACCAAAATGCCCCAGTTCACGGCCGTAACCAGAATCTTTCACACCACCAAATGGAACCCGCGGATCGGACTTCACAAAATCATTCACCACGACAAAGCCTGCTTCCATTTCTTTTTCAATAAGCTCTTTACCCTTTTGCAGATCCTTCGTGAAGATCCCACCACCAAGGCCATAAGGGGATTCATTGGCAACACGCAGAGCTTCCGCGACATCCGTGACAACAATCACAGAGGCGACCGGACCAAAAACTTCTTCCTGATGCATTTCTGGGTTGTCCTTCGTAAACAATACGACTGTCGGCGGATAAAAGGCGCCCCCCCCCTCAGGAGCGACGCCACCAACCACGACTTGACCGCCCCATTTTTTAAGCAGCTCTACTTGATTGATGATCGTTTCTTGAAACTTCTTGCTCGCCAAAGGCGCAATTTGCGTTTTCTTTACTTCGGCAACAAACTGGTTCATAAACTCATGTTGAATTTTTTCAAGGACAATAAAGCGTTTTCCCGCCACACAACTTTGTCCACAATTCTGCAAGCGGGTTTTCGCACAGGCCTTCGCCGCCGCGGGAATATCAGCGTCATCTAAAACAATATAGGCATCGCTGCCGCCCAATTCCAGGACGACCTTTTTCAGATTCTTTGCCGCAGCCGTGGCAACGGCCCGCCCCCCTCGCGTGCTGCCCGTGAAAGTAACGCCCCGAACGTCAGCATGGCCAATGACTTTTTCAGCCACTTCATGATCCACCTGGCAATTTCTTAAAAGCACAAGGTCCGGAGAAACATCTTTAAAAATTTTAGCAATCATTTCTGCCACACCGGCCGTCAAATCGGCGTGCTTCAGCAAAACGACATTGCCCGCCATCATCGACGGTGCAGCAAAGCGAATGACCTGCCACAAGGGAAAATTCCACGGCATGATACTGAAGATAACTCCCAGAGGTTGAAAGCTCACTTCCGCAGTACTGTAGGGGGATAAGGCAGGTTGATTTTTTAACATACCTGCGGCTTCTTTCGCATAGAACTCACAGGTGACGGCGCACTTTTCAACTTCGGCTTCGCCTTCCGTAACGAGTTTGCCCATTTCCAGGTTCATCTGTTCAGCTAAATCTTTTTTATGCGCTCGTAAAGCAGTGGCCACGCGAACCAGAACCTTTGAACGTTCCGTCATGGGAGTTTTGCGCCATTTTTGGAAGTCATTTTTCGCAGCCAAAATAAGCTGTTGAGCTTCATCCCAAGAAAGATGTTTGTAGGATTTTAAAATTTGCCCCGTGGCAGGATTGACTGTAGAAAAGGAGTTCATAGCTACCTCCAAATCAAGTCAAACACAGATCTTTTGATTTAACAAAAACAAGTTGGACGCTTATGCCGCAACAAATAACTAAGAGCTTTTGTCTGCTAATTAAAACGTCATAAAGACTTGATAAAAAGACATCGTCGTCCCCAAAAGAAAAACACCCGTCATCGAAGCCCACGCGATAACTTTATACCCCTTGCCAAGCTGCATAGCGCTGCGAGCGTAAGGTCTTTCCGTCGCCAAAAGCGGAATAGGCGATGTCACCGCTTTAATAAGCTGACGACAGCATAAGCAAAATAAAATGACCGAGATCAGTGTAAGCATTTCGTTTTCCATGCTTCACTTATCGGTATTTTTCATCTCAACTTGAGACAACCCAAAGTCTAGGATTGTTTGGACGAGTCGGTGTTTTCTTTTTTGATGATATCGATTTCTGCGGAAATCTTGAACTTATGGGTTTCTGCAAATTTTGAAAACTCTTTAACGAAATCAATTTTTGAAATCATACCCGTGACCTCTTTCGTCACGCGCGTGGTGATTTCATCTTTGGATTTATTCGCACCTTGAATCAGTAAATTTAAAGCTTCTTTGGGTAATTTTAGCTCGGACAAATAAGTGCGCAATCCTTCTTCAGTCATGAAAGCCGCAGAAACACCTGCCGTAAAAACTTTTTTCACGGTCTCACCCAGAAGACCTTTTAAATCTCCGGATTGCTCTTTGTCGTCTTTTTTAGAACCCGCATCAGATGCCATAAACCTGCTTCACGCGCTTATGATATGCGCTCATCATATTTGGTAAATTAACACTCACCAAAGCATTTGCAATAGGACCCGGCACAAACATGCTAAATGTCGCTTCAACGGTATAAGTTGCGCGAGTTTTTCCAGCTTCATTTTCCAACTTCCAAGAACCCACCGAAGTTTTAAATAAATCGCCTGAAGCAAATTCCCAGCTAATCCCTTGATTTGGAGTTTCCGTCATCCACAAAGAATACTTAAAACTCTTCATCACCGAAACGCTGTATTCCACAAGCTTGCGGTTGCTTTCAGTTTTAAGAACTTTGCACTGCTTCACCTCAGAGAGAAATTCACTGTATTTTTCGTAGTCCGCGATGATTTTATAGAATTGTTCTGGAGTGCAGTTAAATAGTTCGGTTGTTGATGCTTTTGCCATATGCCTTAAACTGTGACTTTGAGTTCACAGCGAGTCAACTCTATCTGGACCAAGGAAACATTATGTTACAAACCTACTGCTCAGAAAATGCCTGAGCAGTTACTTTTTGAAATTAAAAAGTGCATCCGCAGCAGCACGTAATGCCGCCGCTTTATCATCAGCATTCGCGCCACCTTTTCGTGGCGTAAAATAGTCACAAAAATTTGCCCGGTCTTTTTCGCGCACAACGTCCGCCGAAGTCTCACGACATTCGTTGTAAGCTTTCGGATCATAGAAATCACAGTTTTTACAAACATGCACGTCGGCGCGACAGTGCGGGCACTCTTCGCGACGGCCAATCTGACCCGTAAAAGTCAGCTCTTTGTTGCAGCTAAAACAATGAAGTGATGCACTCATAGCTTATTTATTTTTTTACAGCTGGTTTGCGCTCAAGGTCATGGAACGCCTCGATCGTACGAATAGTTCCTGTCTGTGATCTCATCACGATCGAATGACTTTTGGCTTTTCCATCCGGAAGGAAGCGAATACCTTTTAATAAAGCCCCGTCCGTAACACCCGTCGCAACAAACATCACCGATCCAGAAGCCAATTCATCAATGGTGAATTTCTTGTCTAGATCGTGAATGCCCATTCTTGTGGCGCGCGCACGCTCTTCATCATTTCTGAATCTCAAGCGTCCTTGGAAATCACCCCCAAGGCATTGCATCGCCGCCGCAGAAATCACACCCTCTGGAGCACCACCGACACCGATAAGCATATCGATGCCTGAATCTGGCCATGCTGCTGCGACCGCTGCAGAAACGTCACCGTCTCCGATAAGGTTAATACGCGCGCCAGTCTTACGAACTTCATCAATCAATTCTTTATGACGTGGACGATCCAAGATCACGACTGTCAAATCGTTCACAGATTTTTGCAAAGCTGCGGCAACCGCGTGAACATTTTCGGTTGGAGTTTTATCGATATCAATTTTGCCTTTTGCTTCCGGGCCGCAAGCAATTTTATCCATGTAAGTGTCCGGCGCATGAAGGAATTTACCTTTTTCGGCAATTGCGATCACAGAGATAGAACCTGGTCCGCCGGTCGCACAAATTGTCGTTCCCTCAAGAGGATCCAAAGCAATATCCAAGGCAGGCGCTTCATTAGATTTCTGCCCTACTTTTTCTCCGATATAAAGCATCGGAGCTTCGTCACGCTCGCCTTCACCGATCACGACGGTGCCATCCATATGAACCACGTCGAAAGCTTTTCTCATGGCGTCTACGGCTGCAGCATCTGCAGCTTTTTCTTCACCACGTCCCATCCAACGAGCAGATGCCAATGCCGCTGCCTCAGTCACGCGAACAAATTCTAAAGCCAGGTTTCTGTCCATGATTCTTTCTCCACTACGGCTTTCATATCAGCCGGAAGTCGTTGTAATTTTAAATCTAATCCCAAAGAAACGTGCACTGTCTGCGCGACGGAACAGACATCCCCGTTGCGGCCACGCAAACGATATTGAAAAATCAACCGATTGCCTTGGATGCGGGCTTGAATTTCCGTTTCCAAATCATCGCCAAAAAAGGTGGGTTTTATGTGCTTTACCTGAGTCTCATAAACGGCGAAATGACTTGCCGAGCCGGGCTTCTGATAATCCAGCAATCCTTTGGAATGCGCCCAAGCGACCCGCGCCTCTTCATAAAAACGCAAATAGTTACTGTGGTGCACGATACCCATAAGATCGGTTTCGTAAAACTGCACTTTGTGGCGATGAATAAACATTGATTATTTCTATTCTAAATTGTTACTTTAAGTCTAGGACTCATTT
>JBJTMR010000105.1:0-12245 GCA_046070625.1 Bdellovibrio sp.
TATACGACGCTGCGGGGCTCACCAAAAAGGCAATGGCTTCTGCCACCTCGCGAGGTTCTCCGATACGTTTTAGCGGTACGGAATCTTTCCACTGATTTTCCACGTCTTCCACAGAGCCTTTTGCTTTCTCTGCAGCACTGCCCATCAGCGATTCCAAGCGACCGGTTTTGATATAGCCAGGTAAAATATTATTCACGGTGATAGCGAACGCACCTAATTCCCCAGCCAAAGTTTTTGACCAACTGGCCATCGCACCACGAACTGTGTTGGAAACCCCCAAACCTGGTAGCGGATTTTTGACGGAGGTTGAAATGATATTGACGATACGACCATACCCCGCAGCCTTCATCGCGGGAATGACCGCTTGGACTAAAAGATGCGATGCTAACAAGTGCGCTTTGATGGGTGCTTCAAACTCTGCAAAATCCGCTTGATACAACAGCCCCCCTTTGGGACCTCCAGCATTATTAATAAGGATTTCAACTTTTTCTTTCTGCACAGCTGGCAGAATAACTTTTTGCAAAGTTTCAAGATCTGAGAGATCCACGACATAATATCCATGTCCCGCGCCCGGAAGATTTTTAACCAGACTCTTAAGCTTTTCTTCGTTACGAGCCAGAGCAATAATGCGTGCGCCACGTTCTGCCAAAAGCTGAGCCGCAGCTTCACCGATTCCTTGAGAGGCTCCTGACACTAAGGCTGTTTTTCCAGTAAGATCCCACGATTGCATATGAATTCCTCCGAAGGACTTCTATTTCAACTCCAATCATGTTTGGAAGCAACGGAAACAAAAAAAGAGGCGTCTTGTTAGACGCCTCTTGGTGGTTTTTATATTTAGCTACTCCGACTTAGGAGGATTTAACCAGGTCCGCTGTCCACTGTTGGATCATAGCCAGAGTTCCTTGTCGTGCATTGGCGAACTGCACACCGTAGGACTGATTCGCTTCGCTCCATACGACTTGACCTTGTACTTCGATCATCTCGTTGCCATCTGGGCTTTGGATGCGCATCGTAACCACTCCGCCTTTTTCCAAAGCTTGGTCGGTGTTGAATGACAGACCGCCTTGAGAAATCGAGTTCATGGATCCAACCAATTCACGGTTGCCTACTTTCACGCTGATTTGTGAACTCATTTTAAAGCGTTCATGTCTGCGTTGGTTTTTAGGGTCGCTCGCAGCCGCACGCTGACGAAGGACGAACCACACCATCATCGGAAGCATCAAAAGTCCCGCAACGACACCCGCTGTCGGATTCGAGCTTCCCCCAGAACCAGGTCCACTCGAGATAGCACTTTTCACAAGGCCACAACCGGCGGCCCCGCCAGCGGCTTCCGAAGCCGGAGCACGGGCTGTTTTATATTCAGGTTGGAAAGATGCCACATCAACAGATGCTTGAACATTTTGAATAAGGGACGCTGAATCCACACGACCCGACGTAGAAACTTTTCCGCTTAAGGTATTTAAGGAATCCACTGTTTCCATGACCTTTTGCTTTAGTTGATAACCCGTCAGACTTGGGTTTTCACGCAAGGCCAGGGCCGCAATCCCGGCAACAAATGGTGTCGCCATGGAAGTCCCGGACATATAGTTATAAGTTCCACCCGGAACGGTACTTAAGATATCTTCACCTGGGCTTCCGACGGCGACTGTGGTTGCACCATAGTTCGAGAAACTTGAAAGTGAATTTCCTGTTGTTGAAGCCACAGCCATATTACTTGGCATCGTGTAGTTCGCAGGGTACATCGCGATCGAGTCATTATTGCTGTTATAGTTTCCGGCCGCAGAAACGACTAAGACCTGATGCTCATAAGCATAGCCCATAGCATCTGCCAAAGCCTGGGAATAGTTACCACCACCCCACGAGTTATTAATAATCTGGGCTCCATTGTTAACGGCATAGTTAATCGCTTTGATAGCATTTGCAGTTGAACCAGAACCATCCGCCGCTAAGAACTTCAGAGGCATCACTAAAATTTTGGATTCATCCAAGGGGCTGGCAAAGATATTCAATCCCGCGCCCACCACAATCCCGGCAACGTGGGTCCCGTGGCTGTTATCATCCATAAAGTTAGGTGTATTCGAGATAAAGTTCCAACCATTTTTGTCGTCAACATAGCCGTTACCATCATCATCAACGCCTGGCTGTCCCTTGATTTCCGCTTCATTGAACCACAAAGCACCGGTCCCACCATTAGCAACTGTTTGAAAGACGGGATGCGTGCTATCCAAACCTGAATCGATCACGGCCACGATCACTTTACCTGGGTTTTGCCCTAAGGTCGCTGAATAGGACCAGGCGGCCACAACTTGCGTGTTATTAACGGTGGCTTGTGAAAATTGAGAGTAGTTGTTAGACGACGACGAAACCCATTTATAGGTCAAAAGTGTTTGCAGGGTATAACCAGACCCTGAACTTGCACTGGACGCGACATCAAACTTTTCATACTTATAGTTCGGCTCAATATATTCAACATCCGGATCATTCTTCAAATCTTCAAGACTTGCCGCAGGATTCGCCGCTGCATTCAACGACACATGGTACATACCCATAGCCGGAAAAGAAGCCTTCATGGAGGCGCGTGTTGAGAGTTTTGCCCTTGCTCGCTGTGAGGACACACCCGATTGGGTCTTCATCTTAACGATATATTCCCCAGGGACGACAGTGGACATTTGCGCTTGCGCGAAGTTGCTCCAGCTGAAGCCTGATATCAGTACGCCCAATAGAATCCGTTTCACGCGGTTTCTCCTTTAAAGTGACAAATTACTATTCGGCAGGTGGTCCAGGAAAAATGAGAAAAAAAAACGTCTCATTTCAGAACGGCGTCGGACCTTGATGGCTTTGTTCTAACCTGATATCTATTTTTGCCGATACGTTATTTGGAAGAGGAAACATCTTAGTATGAAACAGCTTCAGAAAATTTTCTTGCAAGGCCTTGTGACATTTCTGCCTATTGCACTGACCATCTATATTATTTATGCAGGGGTTTCCATTGTCGATAGCTTGCTGGGGGATGCTCTTCGCCAGATTATGCCCGTCTATATTCCGGGACTGGGCTTCCTACTAACAATCCTTTTAATTTTCCTATTGGGTTTCTTGCTGAACAACTTGATCACAGCAGGCCTTTTTCACAAGCTCGAACAAAAAATCACCCAAGTTCCGTTAATCAAAGCAGTTTATAATCCGCTCCGCGATTTGATGAACATGTTTTCCAAAGGTGCTGGCCCGGGTGGCGGCATGCAAACTGTGGTTTTAGTGGAAATTGGCAATGGCATTCGTGCTATGGGCTTGGTCACTCGGGAAAACTTCCATGACCTACCCGACATTGAAAAGCATGCGAATGAGCACGTCTCCGTCTATATCCCTATGAGCTATGGATTGGGTGGCTTCACGTTATTGGTTCCACGCACGAAAACAACACCTATTGATCTGCCAATTGAAAAAGCGATGAGCCTGGCAATTACCGGATGGGTAAAAGCCGACAAACATGATGGAGAAAAGCATGATGCCTGAATCCATGAATTTTGACACCACTCTGGGCAAAGCTCTGCGCATCAATCATGATATCTCTCGCTATGGAGCTTTTGCTGAAATCGGTGCCGGGCAGGAAGTGGCTCGTCATTTTTTCCAAGCTGGAAAAGCTTCGCAAACAATTGCCAAAACTATTTCTGCCTATGACATGATTGTCAGCGATGACATTTACGGCCGCGAAGCCAACGGTCGCTACGTGTGTGAATCGCGTTTGTATAAAATGCTAGGCCACGAGTACCAACTCCTGACCGAGCGCCTGACGGCAACTCGTGGTGAAAAGTCTCGCTTCTTTTCTTTCGCCAATACGGTAGCGACCGCATCTTCCAGCAGCAACAAGCAATCCCACGGCTGGATGGGCGTGCGCTTTCAAAAAGAACCGGGCGCCGAAGCCAGTGAAATCATTGTGCACGTGCGCATGCTGGATCGTCACCGCCTGCAACAACAAGAGTCCCTCGGTATATTGGGTGTGAACCTAATTTACTGCGCTTTCTATCACAGCGAAAAACCGGAAGATTTCATTTCTCATCTGGTCGAGAATCTTAAAGAAGGTCAGATCGTTATTGATGTCATCAAATTCAACGGCTCTGACCTAAAGAATTTCGACAATCGCCTGATGAACTTGGAACTCGTTCGTCGTGGTTTGGCGGAAGCCATTTTGTTCTCTCCGCAGAATGAAATTCTGAATGTCTCTGATGCGGTCTATGGCAAGGCTTTGCTTATCCAACGTGGCACGTTCCGTCCCGTGACGACAACTCATATTGATGTATTCCAAAAAGGTCTTGTACAAATACGTCAAGATCTGATGGCCACAGAAGGTAAAGACATTCCGGTTCTGCCGATTATGGAACTGACCATGCACAATTTAACGTCCGATGGCCACGTGAACGAAAAAGACTTCCTAGCTCGCGTAGAAACTTTGACAAGCCTTGGGTTTAACGTGCTGATCTCGAACTTCTTTTTATTTTACAATCTGAAACGTTTTATCCGTCGCTACAATTCTCACTTTATGGCCTTAGTTGTGGGCGCCAGTCATTTGGAAAAGCTTTTCACTGAAAACCACTATGCAAATCTAGAGGGCGGCCTGCTTGAAGGTCTTGGTAAGCTTTTGGAACAGAAAACCAAACTTTACGTCTACCCTCACAAAACATCACAGATCTGCCTGACGACCCGAAGCTTTTTCCCACCTCCCCATCTTCGCCATATTTATTCTTATTTTACCGAGAATAAACAAATCGTGGATGTGGCCGGCTGTGATGAAACCGCCGACTACTTGCACTCTATTGACGTGATGAAAATGATCGAGTCCGGAGACCCGGCTTGGGAAAAATTTGTCCCCGCCAAAGCGGTTGAGATCATCAAGAAAGAAAAGCTTTTCGGCCTTAAATAGTGGGCCACACCAAGCTTATCGGCTTGCACCCACCCACGGGCCGTTGTAAAAATGGCTCATGCGTTTTTTAAGCTCCTCTTTTTCTTTTCTCATCAATACGACAATCCTTGGCCTTTTGATCCGCGCAGGCGTGGCATTTTACTTGGGTTATTGGAATTTTAACTCTTGGGACAGTGTCACCAGCAGCTTGGGCGCCTTTTGGTATGGGTGGCATTTTGATGCTGCTATTGCCGCTTTTTTATATGTTCTTCTTTTTGGCACATCTCTGATCTTCAACTTAGGCAAAAGAGCCTTTCACGCACTGTATGGCTTCTTAATATTTGCCTACATCGTGGTCGCCTGTGGCGATGCTCTTTATGCAAAAGAATCAGGCCGCCATATTTCCTATGAGGTCTATAATCTCTTTTCGATTGATTCTTCCATTCCCAGTTTGTTAGCAAAATATTGGTTGCCTCTGCTGTTCGCGTTTTTGGCAGCCAGCTACCTTGCGCGCAAACAAGGAGCTTTGCATTTCCAAATCAAAGGTTGGCTGTCCCGAGTTTTTACTTTTTTTGTGATGATCCTTATTGCCGTGCCGTTCGTGCGGGGCTTTGAAGGCATACCACAAGACCCCTCTTGGGCGTACCGAGCTGGCGGCGAAGCCAAAGGTGCGGCACTGGCTCTGAACGGCGCCTATGGCGTTGTGTGGGCAGCCCTTTCTGGGAAAAAATCCAGCAAAGAAAACATCGTCGTTCCAGCTGAAGTTAAGTCCTTGGAACGTTTTGAACAATGGCGTTCTCATCGCGGCATTGGCAACCCTGCGGGAAAATTTGATGGCAATATCATCGTCATCTTCCTTGAAGGATGGCCCGGCAATATGATCAACCACAAGGTGAATGGCATCGAAGTCATTCCGTTCTTTAACCACCTAAAAGAACAATCCTTGCGCCCCGAACTAATGCTAGCTGGCGGTCACCGTACCACCGAGGGCATTTTTGCAACCATGTGTTCGTTGCCGAATCCTCCAGGGAAAAGCATTATGTTCTCTGAAATCGAGAATAAGGACTTCACTTGTCTGCCTCGCCTGTTAACGAACAAAGGCTATAGTTCTGCATTCTTTCAAGGGTCTGATCAATACACCAGCGGAGTCGGCTTGATGGTTTTAAAAACAGGCTTTCAAGAATCCTTGGGTAAAAGAGAAATCCCAAGCTGGAAGGACATCGAACAAAACGCCTGGGGTGTGTTCGACCACGATCTTTACAAATTCGCCGAATCTAAAATGGATACGATGAAAGAGCCGATGTTGATTGGAATCAACACCAATACGACTCACGATGCCATTTTACCTAAAGGTAAATCCACCCCATTGGGCGACAATGCTTTGATGTATGCCGATTCCGAATTGCGTGAGTTCTATGACTCGCTGAAAAAGCGCAAATGGCAAAAGGATTGGCTGTTAGTTTTGGTTGCCGATCACACCAGCTATGGCGGCATGAGTATTTTCGATAACTATGCCATTCCTTTTTTGATGAAACATCACACTGCGGATGGGTCGACTCCGGCGAAGCCGTTGTTTGCTGACGAAATAGTTCCGGGTGTTTTCCATCAAAACGATGTCGCGGCGACCCTCGCTGACATCACCGGCACTGCCGCTCCGATGTTTTTAGGTCGTTCAATGACTCGCCCAAAAGACTTCAGCCCTGGCGCAAGCGTCTTTCATTTGGGTGAATCCGCATGGTTTGATGGCCCTTGGGTGGTAGCGTTCAATGTGCGCAAATACCCAGAGAAAAAATGCTTCCAGTGGAAGACAGACATGGCCTTTACTCATCCGCTGCCTTGCCCTGAAAACGGGGAGCAGATGTATTTAGATGGCCTTTCCTTTATTAAAGAATCTCAGGAGCTATTGTTTAAATAGCTCCCAGTTTCTTTAGGATCAGGTTTTATTCTTCAGCCGCACCGAGACAAAATAAGAATCATCATTGAAATTCTTCTCTTCCCTTTGATACAGAATCTTTGTCTTCATTGAAGACCGTATACGACATTATTCAGAGGGGGAATTTTGGGACGTTCGTTGACTGCTATCTTGTCAGTTTCATTGCTATTTGTATCACTTACAGCCAAAGCCGACTTGCGCGGCGACCTAAGAGAATTAGTTATTTCAGCTCACCATCCGATTTCATACGACCAAGCACAAGTTGCACTTCTTGGAAATGTAGCCCTTATTCGAATGAATGATGGTTCTTACGCTATTGACGAAGTGTACTGCTCTACTCCGTACGGTTCGACTCATCTAGGGAGCTCTGTGGGCCCAGGTAAAGAGCCTCCTGCAACTCTTATTAACGTTGAACACACTGTCGCTCAATCTTGGTTCAAAGGCAGATCTTACTTCAATGTTGCAAAGGCGGACTTACATCATCTTTATCCGTCAGACTCTGCGGCGAACTCAATGCGCGGTAACTTTCCATTCGGAGATGTTACTGAAGTTGATAACAGCCCAAGATGTTTTGACGAACAACACCACGATATCCCGACGGAATCAAAGCTAGGCCGAGACAATCAAGGCAAAAAGATTTTCGAAGCACCTGCTAAACACAAAGGTAATATCGCCAGAGCTGTATTTTACTTTGCAATCCGTTACGACTTTCCAATCCCTGCTGCACAAGAAGCAACTTTGCGCCGCTGGAATCAACTTGATCCAGTAGATCAATCTGAAATGGATCGCAATAATGCCATCGAAAGAATTCAAGGCAACCGCAATCCGTTTATTGATCATCCGGAGTATGTTGATCAGATTTCTAAGTTCTAGTTTTAGCTTTAGTCTTTGTCTTCGCACGGGGTTTGTCGTCTTTTGAAGGACGAAGTAAACCCCGCCGCTTTGCTCGGGCAGTGTGAATGCCATCATGGCCATTCTTTCCTCGCTCTTTTCTTTTTGTTCTCTTTGTTTTTTTCTTGGGTTCGATGATGGTGTGTTTTTGTAAGGGCTTTTTCGGAGCTGCGGAACTCGCGCGCTGCGGGGGTTGCTTCGTCCTTCAAAAGACGCCAAAGTGCTTGAATCAGAGGTCTTTGATTTTAGGGGATTGATTTTCTTTTTTTGGGAAATTGATCTGGAGATCTTAGGTATCTTGAGAGAGAGGGAAGTTTTAGCAGCCAACGACTTCGTTTTAGTTTGTCTGAAGTGTTGGATACTAAACTTGGAAGAACTAAGCCTGATTTCGTGAGATTTTTTTGGGCTTAGTGGATGTTAGCTAGACAGCTAAGCAATGTGCGGTTTTGTTTTTCGTCGATTTTTAGTTCCGCGCTTTTTACTACCGTATTTTTAAATAGAGCTAATAGTTTCATCATATTGAAGCCTCCTTTTCTTGTTATTGCTTCATTTCGGTAATTTAACAGAAAACCTAACCAAACAATTAACGCATAGTGTACATTCGAATATGCATATTATGCATATATAGACCTAGGGCGTAGGCCATTCTCAGTGGGCTTGCAGGAACTGAGATCCAGTCTCATTTACTAGTATTCCCCCGACCCACTCCTCTATCCTTAAGGAATACGGAGGGTCCCATGCGCATAGTTCGTTTTATCTCGGGCAACGAATGCAACAGCTCCCTACTGACAGAGAAGAGCTTGAAACTTTTCGATGCGGTTTTGAATAACTCAGCCAGCGCTGCAGAACTTGCACGACTTTGCTGTAAAGCGGGTATCTGTCCCCTACTTTTTAAGGCACCTGAAAAGCCCATAAAACTATAGATTTTATAGAAATAGCGCCCTCGATCGTCGCACTTGAAATCGAGGCCTGGGGCATGGGCCGATCGCCCTTTTTTTCTTTGTGCACCACAAAAAAACTACACTGCCAAAATGGTCCCTTTCCCGCCCCCCACAGCCGAGGGCTATCAGATCCACCATAATTCAACCCAGCCTCTCCAGATTAAAAAAAACTTATCTGTTTATGAGGTTCTTTTCAAAGATGCATTCTCCCTCTGAGGACCCATTGACGCCTTGCTCAAATTGGATTACAGAGATGTCAGAAAATTTACTGGGCATAGCCCCATCAATGGTGAAGAAATGAATTTCGTTAGAAGCATAAGCACTCTCCTTTTGTTTTGCGGCTTCTTTGCCCATGCCATTGCTCCTGAAAAATCATCCGTACCCAAAAACAGCTTCGTCGTTCTTTGCTATCACGACATCAGCGTAGACTACGCAAGAGATGCCTTCAGCGTTCGTAAAAAAGAATTTGTTGAACAGCTCGACTTCCTCAAAGCGAACTACAATGTCGTCAGTCTTCAAGATATTTTAGACGCCTCAAAAGGTAAAAAAACTCTGCCTCCAAAGGCCGTGCTTTTGACGATTGATGACGGTTTGGCTTCTTTCTATGAAAACGTCTTCCCGCTTTTAAAAGAATATAAATTCAAAGCCGTATTCGCCATCGTCGGCAAATGGACGGAAGATGGTGCTGCGCCAGACTATGGCTTTAAAGACCACAACCCAAAAATGGCGAACTGGAAACAGCTCAAAGAAATGATGGATTCAGGATGGGTGGACATTGTTTCTCACTCCTACAATCTGCATCAGCCGGAAGTCATCAATCCGCAGGGCAACCAAGCCGGGATGGCTGGTTTCTTGAAATACAACGAAGCTACCAAAACCTATCAGTCTGATTCCGACTTCATGGGCCATGTGCAAGCGGATCTCAAAAAGAACAATGAGCTCATCAAAAAGCATTTGGGCAAAGACAACTCCATCGTCGTATGGCCTTACGGTGTCTTCAATGGTCTTTCCAGCAAAGCCGCAAAAAATGCAGGGATCAAAATACAAATGACTTTGCGACCAGGACTGAACAATGCAAGCGACCTGTCCTATATCGGGCGAGGCCTGGTCTTTACCACCATGGGTATTCCTCAGTTTACTAAAGCCCTTGATCAAGCGTTTGTGGATACGACACCGTTGCGTATGATTCGCATCGACATTGACAGTCTTTGGAAAAATACCGAGGCAGAAACTGAAGTCGAACTCGGTGACTTGCTAGAACAAACTCTCGCTTTGGGAGCAAACAGCATTCTGATTCAGGCGGTTTCTGAAAATGGGGAATCCTACTTCCCAACTGCCCAACTTAAAATTCGCGGTGATTACTTAAATCGCGCTGCACACACCATAAAGTACCGTGGTCGTGTCGATTCGACTTATGCTCGTCTGCCTCTGTCCGTTTTCAAAAACCATAAAGCCGCAAGCGCAGCGATCCGTGACTTGGCAAAATACACCGACGTCGATGGGATCTTTTTTGAAGTTTCAGCTAAAGACAATTTGAAACTCCTTCCCTTCAAGGAATTCATGGCTGCAGGCCGTTTGATACGCCCTGACTTGGAGTTCGGCCTGATTGGGCAACGTCCTCCAGATCCTCGTTTATTCAATTACGTCATCTTGAACGAACAACAACTAGAAGACATTGATCTGAAGCCTTCATCAGTGAAAACCGCTAAAGTGATCGCATCTTTGCCACGAGACTATAAGCAATCGGCATCTCAACTCACATCTCGAGGCTTTGTAAATCTATTCTTTGACGTGAACTTTAAAGGGTTCACTGCGGATGACGATTTCAAACATCTCTTCTCGATGCGCAAAGAGATTTCCACAATACCAAAGAGAGAATCAAAATGATCATTTCCTATCTGCCTACGATATTGAAGTTCTTGTTTGTGATTATTCCATTTGTGTTGCCTTTGATCTGGATCATGGGAGCTTTTGTTTTCTATTTCAAAAGAGAACGAAAACGCGCCACTCTGACAGAATTCTCAGATCAGCCCTATACGATTTTAATTCCTTGCTTCAACGAGGAAAAAACAGCCGAAGATACGATTCGTTCTTTGGATTGTTTGCCTGTAGATAAGTGCGAGATCATCGCCATCAATGACGGCAGCCGCGATAAAACGCAGCTGGTTTTGGAAAAGCTGGCACTTTCTCGCCCCCATATGCGAGTTATTAATTTGGTGCAAAACCGCGGTAAAGCGGCGGCATTGACTTTAGGAGCCATGGCCAGCCGTTATGAGTTCATTCTGTGCATTGACGCCGATTCTGAGTTGGATGCCAATGCTCCTCGATTGATGCTGGAACACTTCCGCGACCCCCACGTCGCTGGCGTTACCGGCAATCCTCGCGTAAAAAACCGTGGCACTTTAGTGGGACGACTTCAGGTCGGAGAATTTTCTGCCTTGGTCGGTATGATCAAACGTTACCATCAAACCCTCGGCCGTCTGTTTGCTTTGTCAGGTGTATTGGCGATGTTTCGTAAATCGGCCATCGAGAGTATTGGTTACTGGGACACGGACACCGTCACAGAGGACGTGGGTATCAGTTGGAAACTGCAAACCTCGGGCTGGGCTCTTAAGTACGAACCTAAAGCGACTTGCGATGTCTTGATGCCGGATACGCTGAAGGGTTTATGGAAACAAAGACTTCGTTGGGCCCAAGGGGGCTTTGAAGTAGTTCTAAAGCACGGTCGATCCGTTTTAAAAAGCAACGACATGGGGCTGCGTTTAATTCTTTTGGAATATATTTTCTCTGTGACCTGGGCGTTTTTATTGCCGGTAACGATTGCGTGCGCGATGTTTGGCAAGAACTTGCATGATATCAATCTGAATTATGCGATTCTGCTGACGGGAATTATGAGCTTTTTGCAGTTCGTAGTCGGATTGTTCCTGCACGGACGCTACGAGCGTTCAACGGGCCTGGGCTTTGTCGCCATATGGTATCCGTTTGCCTATTGGATGATTAATAGTTTTGTGTTATTTGTGGCGATTCCAAAAGTTCTATTTGGACCAAAACGCCAATTTAGTTCTTGGGTCAGCCCTGACCGTGGTGGAGTAACGTATGCGAAAAATAATTGAAACGATCAGCACTTTAGCTTTATGGTCCCTTTGGATTGTCGGAAGCAGCCTGGCTCTTTCTGATTTCTTCAATGGAACTGTGTCTCAAAAAATCTTAGTACATCTTTCCTACATTGCCTGGTCCCCAGTCATGGCGGTTTCCGTATTTGGATCGATGCTGTTTGCGATTCGATCATCGAAATCTGAATTGGTTAAAAAATCCATCGCGAACGAACACAAAGTTCAATGGACTACAGAAGAACTCACCCAAGCCCAAAATGGCAAAATGGTTGACCTCCACTTCGTAGGAACCGGCATTGAGTGCCAAGTAGTAACCCGCCAAGAAGCGGCGTCAATCCTACACAATGAAAACCAAACGATGCACGTAACAGTTGCCCCACAATCAGCAACCGAACAAGCCATCGCCCTGCTTCCACAAGCACTCTAGAAAAAAGGCGCTGAACAAATCCACGTTCAACGCCCCCATCTCCCCC
>JBJTMR010000106.1:0-7069 GCA_046070625.1 Bdellovibrio sp.
GCCGCCCAACTCATTTTCCAGCCTTTTCATCGAATAACTCAGCGCTGGCTGAGATATCCCAATGATGGCTGCGGCTCTGGTGACGTTCAGGGTTTCACTGATCGTAAGGAAGTATTTTATATCGTCCATTATTAAAGACATAAATATTCTTTATCACAACGATACAAATAAGTCATTTTATTTATATCTGGAACACTTGTAGTTTCTCCTCAAGGAGCCACTATGAAAACGACCGTTTATAGCTCAGCTATCAACCGCCCCTCTGCCATTGAAATTGCGGAAAGAATTTTAGCCGAAATTATGGCTTTTCGCCGCGTACCGGATGCTGAAAATTCCTGCGAAGACGTCGCTTGCCAAACCTGCGCTCAGCTCCATCTTCCAAATATCGTTTCCGCCATTCAGGCCAATAAAGCTGTTCCCTTTGTTCTCCCCGCGTTTCCGGGAAAATCTCCAAATCCTGAAAAAGTACTAGGCCATCTGCCGGATCATGCAGAAACGATTTCACTGCTCTTTCTGGGAAGCCTCTGCGAAAACGTCAAAAAATACTACCCCCCTGGAATTAAAATTATTTTGTGTTCAGACGGCAGAGTCTTTAGTGATGTCGTAGGAATGCAGGAAAGCCACGTGACCTCCTACCAAGCCGAGCTAAGCCGATTGCTTGAAGACCTATCGCTTATAGATCTTTCGACTTTTAATCTTGACGAAATTTACGGCGATCTTAGTTTTAACCAAATGCGGGACGAACTTATGAAATCCTATGGAAAATCTTTGGATTTCTTAAGGCATCGAATCCAAAACGGAGCGGATCCTCAAAGCCCTCCGGATGATCAAGAAGCTCTGCGCATGTATCGCGGCATCACAAGATTCCTATTCGAAGATGCACTTTACCCGGGGCAAACCAAAAGCCGTACCGCAATTCAGAAAGAATCACGATCTAAGGCCTATGAAGTGATCAGAAGAAGCAATGCCTGGAGTGAACTGATCGCCGAGCGTTTTCCTGAAGCCATTCGTTTGTCCATTCATCCTCAAGTATGCGGCTCAAAGAAACTGGGAATACGCCTGGTCGGAAACGAAAGTTGGATGACCCCATGGCATGGAGTCGCCGTTGCAACCCAAGCCGGCTTTGTCCTGTTAAAACGTTCTGAAGCAGAAGCCCTTAATGCCGAACTCATTTATGCACCAAACGGTCGTGCCAGTCACTACATGCTGACAAACGAACAACGTCCCGCTGAAGGAGTCTCGTATGAATTATAAAGTAACCTTCTTAAAACCCTTTGGTGTGATGCTCGAACCGCAAGCGCCGAATACAAGCGTGAAAGATTTAGACATTGAAGGCTTACGCGATTTCTTCAAACAAGAACATTTGGTTTTACTTAGAGGCTTTCGCACTTTCACAAGCTCTGAAGAATTCGCCGACTACTGTGAATCATGGGGTGAAATCAGCATCTGGCCATTCGGCAAAGTGTTAGAACTTATCGAACAAAGCAATCCCGAGGATCATATTTTTGACAGCAGTTATGTTCCGATGCACTGGGATGGCATGTATCGACCCCAAGTTCCGGAATATCAAATCTTCCATTGCGTGAACGCGCCATTACCTGGTCATGGAGGACGCACGACATTTTCTAACACGATTCTGGCTTTGCAAAATGCGTCCCCCGCGACGAAAGAACTCTGGAGCGCGGTGACCGGCGTTTACAGCCGGAAGATGGAGTTCTACAACAGCAGAACGGTCTCCCCAATTATCACCCCCCATCCGCAGAGAAAATTTTCCGTCCTTCGCTATAACGAGCCTCACGCTGAAACTAAAGGACGCCTGGTCAATCCTGTCGACATGGAATTCACAGGTGCCGGCGATTTAGAATTCTTCCACAACAGCGTACAACAGGCTCTTTATGCTCCGGAAAATTTCTATGCTCACGAGTGGCAGGACAGCGATATCGTTATCGCCGACAACTTTACGCTTTTGCACGGCCGCGAAGAATTTGTTTCAAAGTCGCCTCGCCATATTCAGCGCGTTCAGGTATTGAGCAACCCGCCTTTCAACAATCCCGGATTGGAATCATACAAATGAATCCTCCATCAGTCGATCTTGTCATAGCCGGAGCCGGCCCCGTGGGAATGATGTGTGCTTACCTGGGTCAGCTTTCTGGTCTAAGTACTGTGATTGTCGATAAATCAGAGGCGCCTTTAAGTGTCGGTCGTGCCGACGCCTTCAATGCCCGCACCCTGCAACTGCTGGAGCTGGGGGACCTCTTTAACGACCTTTATCCCTTGGGAAAGCCCTGCAACACAAGCTCTGTGTGGGCTGATGGGAAGTTTACTTCAAGACAGTCCTCTTGGTGGGATGAGCTTGAAGGCTGTTTTCACAAACACTTTCTGATGCTGGGGCAATCTTACATTGAAAAACTTCTGGATCAGCGACTTCAAAAAATGAATGCGCCGGTAAGGCGCCTTACGGCCATCCAAAATATTGACTTGAATGCCGACGGATGTCTGACGACTCTGTCTAATGGCGAAAAGATTCAATCGCGTTATATCATTGGAGCTGATGGCTCACGTTCTTTCGTGCGGGATCATTTTAAGATTCCCTTTGAAATCATCCGCCCGCAAATTACTTGGGCTGTTATTGATGGCATCCTAAAGACCGATTTTCCAAAGGTTCCCGAGATCATCGTGTTTCAAGCAGACACCTCCGATGTTGCTTGGATTCCAAGGGAAGACGGCCTTGATAGATTCTATGTCAGAATGGATACCAAAGAATTTCCTCAGGAAAGTGTTATTGCCAAAATCAATCGCGCTATTTCTCCACATAAATTAAGTTTTGAAGAAATCGTTTGGTTTTCGCAATTTTCAGTTAAGGAATCCGTCGCTGAAAACTTTTGTGTCCACAACCGCATATTCCTTGCTGGGGACGCCTGCCACATTCACTCCGTGAATGGGGGCCAAGGGCTTAATACAGGCCTTGCTGATGCATTTAATCTGATGTGGAAGTTGAATATGGTCATCAATCATGGGGCCTCCGAAAGGCTTTTAAAAACCTATGAAGACGAACGACGCCCCGTCGCCCAAAGTGTGATCGCGACTTCCGCGGAACTTGTCCGCTCGACAAAGCACTCAGAAAATGGGACTCACGCGCAAGACTATGTCAAAATTGTTCAAAAGCGCGCTGGAAATATCACAGGTATGGGAATTCGCTATGGGAAAGAGGGTTTGCCGGGCTCCCGGCTATTTGATCTTGAAGTTTATAATGGAGCCAATGAAGTTCGCCTTTATTCACTTCTCGATTATACGAAATTCACGCTGCTCATTTTTGGCGACTGTGAGTCCCCAACGAACTTACCTGAGTATGTCAAAGTTCTCTACGTGACAGCGGGAAAGTCGCCTTATTTAAATCAGGCACTTTTAGTCAGACCAGATTCTTATATAGAAGCCTCAGCCCCGTGCGACAACATCGCTTCACTGATCGAAAGACTGCAGGAATCTTATCATGAATAGACCCATCATCATTGTGGACCCCAGATCTTCCGGAACCGAGCTGGCCCCGGCCTTTAAAGCCCGAGGCATACCTACGATTGCGATTACATTTCCGACTGCCCAAGGAAACCACCGTGGCTTCGGTACAAAGATTCAAATTGAAGATTTTGACGAAGTCATTCCAAACCAACCCCACCTGTCAGAGATTCTAAAAAAATACAATCCACTTGCCATTATCCCGGGCGCAGATGGTGGGGTTGCCCTGGCAGATTCTTTGGCGGAAGTTTTAACACCTCAGTTTGCCAATGCTCCTGAAAAAGCTCTGCACCGATTGCACAAAGCTCATATGCAACAAGCCCTAGAAGATGCAAGAGTTCCCTCTTTAAAGACACTCAACACTTCATGTGAACGTGACGTAGAAACCTGGCTCAAACACAACGACTTGCTTGAATCTTCTTTGATCATCAAGCCCCCGATGTCTGCCGGAAGCGACAAGGTATTTCATATCCCTGCTAAGGGTGATTGGAGAAAAGCCTTCGCACGAGTTCTGACGGAGCCTTCTATCCTAACTGGCCAGAGGAACGAAACCGCCGTTGTTCAAGAAGAAGCCCTTGGCTCCGAGTTCGCTATCGGTACAGTGAGCTCCAACGGCCAGCACTACCTTGCGCACTTGATTAAATATAATAAAACCTCTGCCGACGATCGGAAGACTGTTTTCGATCATGTCGAGTTTCTCGCTTACAACAATGATAAATATGGTGAGATCTTTGATTACACCAAAAAAGTTTTAGACGCTTTGGGCATTCGCTGGGGCGCGGCCCACACGGAAGTCATCCTTACTAAAAATGGTCCGCGATTGATTGAAACCGGTGCCAGAATGCTGGGAGGCCCGACTGTTGGCTTTGCCAGAACGGCGACAGGCAGCAGCCAAGCTGACAAGCTGGTTGAAGTTTACGCGGATGGCGATGTCGCTAATAAAAATTTTGTTTTTCGAAAAACCGTGGTCCCCGTTTTTCTCAGATCACCCGCCACAGGTGTCGTGTCAAATGCAGAGGTCTTTGATGAAATCTATAAACTGGGAACTTTATTGAAACCATTTCTTTGGTTCAAAAATGGCGATATCGTTCCGCACACGGTCGATTATCTGACAAGCATCGGGATCATCGCCTTAACGGGAGACCGCGAGTCGATTTTCGCAGACTACAAAGCCATTCGCACTATGGAATCAAAACTGGTGGTCCTTAAAGATTAACGCCACGGCCTTGCAAGGTCGCCGTCAGTTTTCTGTGATACAAGGCCAGCAAGCTGTCACCAACTGCTTCCCCTTCAATGATTCTTATCGCTAGAGCGATCGCCTCCAGTGTCGACAGGCCTTCGCTAAAATGTTCCTTACGCAAGTGATAGCGGGCGGTATTTGCCGCACCGATTTTCACCCGCGGAAGATGGCTCAACTCGGGATGCCGAGTATTTAACTTGCTCGCTTGGCGCCAGTTACCGTCCGTCACAATAAGCTGAATTGGCTTTTGCGGTTTAATATCTTCCAAATTCACAGCATCATCAGACGGAAAGAGCACATAGCTTTCATAGCTGGGCACCAGCAACGAACTTAAATCCAAGCGCTCGGTGGATTGACCACGAACATACATTTCCGAATTAACTAATGCATGCAATGCCAGGCGCCCCGTATTCGTGGTGCGCTTAAGCTCTTTGGCATGAATGATTAAGCTGACCCGGGTTTTCAGGTCGTGCTTCGGTATAGAATCACAGATACAACGCTGACGATGTAAAAAACAAATAGGACAAGGATCCACAGTTTTTCGTTTGCGGGTGAAGAGTCTTTCCATTGATTCAATTCCTCTTTGGCCGTTGTGGATTTTTGGGTACAAAAAACCGAAACTTTCGCCTACTTCATCTCGAATTAAGGGAATTTTCAAGCTCGGATTTAGCCTTCAGATTGATCATTTTAATATTTTCTAAAAATGAGACATTTGATCACTTTTCCTCTGAGATTCTATCAACTATTCCCCGTTTTTTTCCGATAAGAAATCGAATGACATCAAGGCACGTATTTGCATTAATATTGGTTTCATTCGCACTTTCAGCGTGTTCGCTGGATGCGACTTTGGGGTTGCTTGAAAAAGCAGACACCTTCTCTTCCATTTCCAAAAGTCAAATTCAGCTTAACTTGGGAAATGCCTCGGTGTCGGACCTTCCTTCAGCGCAATTCTCTGTATCAAGTTTGTCTCAAGGGGTTGCTGGCTATCACTCCAAAATTGGTCCGGCTGCTTCCACGGATTGCTCAGAGTTCAATGGTTATGATTCGAATATAGCACCTCTCGATAACACTCAATCTGTTTCACTAGCCTCTGTACCAGATGGACCTATGAAGATTTGCGTGATCGCACGAGACACCACCGGAAAGCCCCAGGCTCCGTCACAATCTTCTTTTGCCATTTGGACAAAAGACACGACTCCTCCAGTGGCCACACAAATTACCAACGCCATTTACTATTATCCCTCAATTACAACAAGTCCGACGTTTACCTGGAATGCGTTTTCAGATGCCAACGGCATAAGTAAATATCAAATTGCAGTTGGCACATCAGCTCTTACCGAAGATGTGCTGCCTTGGACGGATATTGGCGCTGTGACCTCTTATCAAATCACCTCATTAAACTTAGTCTATAACTCGATCTATTACGCAAGCCTTAGAGCCATTGACAGTGCCGGCAATATATCTGCCCCGATCAGCAATACCGGTTGGTACACGCTTGCAGATCTTACTGCCCCGGCATCGTTAAGAGACATGAACTTTGGATCCTTAACTCAAACTCCTCTAATGAACTGGGCTGCCCCAGCTTCGCTAGGTGCTGGGATCAAAAGATATGAATTGTGCCTAGGAACAGCGCCAGGACTTGCGGATATTGTCGGATGGACCTCCGTTGGCAACACCACAAGTGCTCAAATGAGCAGTCTCTCTTTGACCAACGGCCAAATATACTACCCTTCCGTAAGAGCCGTCGACAACATGGACGAGGTGACGTCCGCTGTCCAAAGTGATGGTTTCCGTGCCGTTAATAGATGGAAAAATGTCGAGCCCACCAATCCTCTATATTTTCTTTCTGCAATTAAAGCGGTGAAATTTTTAGACAATGGACAAAGACTCATCGGTGGAGACTTCACAAGAGGAAATCAATTCAGCTCAGGATACCTTTTGAAACTGAATGCCGACGGGACCAGAGACACCTCTCACTACCCTGCAAATCACATAAAATATTTTACCGTTCAAACTGATGGAAAAGTCGTAACTATCTATGGCGCTGGCGCCGATGCGGATGAAATTTCCCGCCGAAATCCAGATGGTACAAAAGATCCTCTTTTCGAATCCGGATCCGTGTTTCCTCAAGTGGGTGGCCTCGCCTCTTTTTCTTTAGCGCAACAACCTAATGGAAAGATCATTATCGGGGGAAACTTTACTACTTATAAGGGAACGACCCAAAACCGCATAGTTCGCCTAAATGCGGACGGAACTTTCGATGCGACTTTCAATATAGGTACGGGGTTTAACAATCCAGTTTCGACTGTCGTAAGC
>JBJTMR010000107.1:0-2481 GCA_046070625.1 Bdellovibrio sp.
AACCCGTTGCTGCGATTGTGATTCCACCAGCGGAATTCGTGATCGACACACCAGCACCTGCTGTTAATGTCGCTGCGGCTGGCGCTGCACCCGTTGAACCAATCAAGATTTGACCATTCGTCAAAGCCGCGGATTCAACAATGGCACCACCACTAGATACCATGATTCTATTATTGTTTAAAGCCGTCGAGGAATTCGTACCGCCATTCGCTACAGGCAATATACCAGAATAAGCTGTTGCTGTGGTCGAAGGTGTCGTCCAAGTCAAATTACCCGCTGTATCCGACGTCAATACTTGACCATTGGATCCAGCAACACTTGTCGGAAGACGTAACACGTAGCTTGTACCAATGGCTCCCGTTGGACCCTGCACTGTCACCGTGTTGCCACCAGATCCTGCCGTATAAACATCACCTGTGCTTGCCGCGTGAGTTAAGCTGGCACTCATCGTATCACCAGCTTTATTCACAGGCGTATAACCCAAAGCCGACGTGATATCAGCAGACCCTGCAATTGACAGTGCGCCCGTAGTTGTTGTGGATTTCAGAAGACCCGTTGCTAGGGCGGAAGTCCCCGCAGAATAGTCGGTTCCAGCTGTCGCTGCCGATAAAGCTGTCCCGTTACCTTTCACCATACCAGTTACATTGGTTGAAAGTGTAATAACTGGAGTGGTGGTAGCTGTCGCCACAGATCCTGCCAAACCGTTAGCGGTTGCCACAGAGACCGTTGAAACCGTACCGCCAGCACCAGCAGAGGACGCAATCATACTCCATGCGCCAGAATTATACTGGTAAATTTTTAAAGCATCCGTTGCAAAATAAATTGTTCCCGCAGAGGGAGCCCCCGGCTTAGCTGCATCTAAACCTGTTTGAATACCAGGCGTCCCACCAAGATTAGAAACTGCATCTGTAATACCAAATCCACCTAAGGTCGTTGGGTTTGTACCACTGGTAACACGACCCTTAGCATCGACTGTCACTGATTTGTATGTCCCTGCTGTCGCACCTGAAGCCGCTAATGTTAAGGCTCCTGTGTTTGCTAACGTTGCATCTCCAGAAACAGAAACCTCTGCTGCTTTACTAGTGCCATCACCCACCCAAATTTTGCCATTGGTAAGTGTCGAGCTCGCAGTAACAGTTGGGATAATGTTTGAACATGTGAAACTATCAGAACCTGAATTCCATACCACGGCTTGACCGGCAGTACAGGAAGTTCCTGGCCATGGACTTCCAGAGCTCGCATTTACTAGATCCGTATATTTCAATTTTGTTGCAGCCCAAGCGCTTGTTCCATCCCAACGATAAACTTGCCCTGCCGCAGAACCATTCGCCAAAGAAATCACCGGAGTCGAAGTCCCTGTCGCCACACTCACTGGTGCAGTTCCTGTCACATTCGTGACTGTACCGCCAGATCCCGAAGCTGCGATCGTAATTCCACCAGCAGAATTCGTGATAGTTACCCCAGCACCCGCTGTCAATGCCGCTGCCTGTGGCGCAGCACCCGTCGAACCAATTAAGATTTGACCGTTAGTTAGGGCAGAAGCCTCAACAATTGCACCACCGCTGGATACCATAATTCTGTTGTTGTTCAATACGGTGGAAGAATTCGTACCACCGTTTGCCACCGGCAATACGCCCGAGTAAGCCGTTGCTGTTGTCGAAGGTGTCGTCCATGTTAAATTACCTAAAGTATCTGAAGTCAGAACCTGACCATTTGATCCCGCAACACTTGTTGGCAGGCGCAACACGTAGCTTGTACCAATAGCCGCAGTCGGACCTTGAACAGTGACCGTGTTACCACCAGAACCAGCAGTATAAATATCACCCGTGCTTGCCGCATGTGTTAAGTTGCCAGTCATTGAATCGCCAGCTTTAAGAACGTTGGATGACGCAGCACCTATTAAGTTTGCAGTGATTGTTCCCGCCGTGAAATTGCCAGAAGCATCACGCTTTACGATTGCGCTTGCAGTATTTAAGTTAGTTGCTGCATTCGCCAACAGCTCTGCACTGTGAATGTTTGCAGCTGAAGATGTACCCACTGAGTTCACTGTGGAAGCAACTGATCCACTACCACTTGCCGAAACGTCTCCCGTAAGAGCGGTCAATGTACCGCCCGAACCACCTGCGGAGCTGATTAAATCCCAACCCGAACCGTTGTAGCGATATATTTTTTGTGAGTCTGTTGCTACAAACAGGTCACCATTCGCGGGAGTCCCTGGTTTTGATGCGTCTAAGCCTGAAGTAATAACACCAACACCACCGCCATTTTTAACAGCGTCAGTAATGCCATAACCCGTCAAAGTCGTCGGATTAGTTCCCGCCGTTACACGGCCTTTCGTATCTACAGTCACTGATTTATAAGTGCCCGCACCCACACCAGATGTAGCCAATGTCAATGCACCTTTATTTGCCAATGTCGCATCACCAGATACAGAAACTTCAGCAGCTTTACCTGTACCGTCACCAACCCAAACTTTACCGT
>JBJTMR010000108.1:0-14053 GCA_046070625.1 Bdellovibrio sp.
GATTTTTTCTCATCCAAAATTTTAAACGACCAGACTCCAAAAACGATCATAACAATCACACCAAAGATACTTGCCACTTGAAATGCAAGCGCAAGATCTTTGGTTACTTTTGCCATCAAGTATAGGCTTCCAAGATAAAATACGTTGGTAGCTAACCCAAACAAAAAGGATCCACGCTGACGCCCAAGAACATAAGGAATCTGTGTAAGCGGAGCCACAATAAAACTTCCGCACACAAAAATCACTAAACTCTGGGCAATTCTCCCACTCTCAATCCACTTCTCTCCATATAAAAATACGAATAGTGAATTTGACAAAAAATAGAATAGCACGCTCGCAGGAATCCCAAGCGCTAAAAACATACCTACCATACGTTTCATTAGCTTCTTAATATACTTAGGATCACGATTATTCGTAATTTTCTCTAAAACAACTTGAGAAATCGCTGTCCCGACAATCGACGATGGTGCTCGTAAAATTCGATTCGCCATCGAATAAAACCCCAGGCTAGACGTACCAAAAAAACTTGAAATAACAAATACGATCGCATTTGCTTGGAAGGCATCTACAAGTGCATGAGGAAAACTGAAGCGCGGAAATCTTCGATACTCCGACATTATGGCCTTACATTTTGCCAAGCTCATACTTCTTATACTCGCCGCAAGATCACCATAATAATGCATGATAAAATAAATTATGACGGCTCCCTGACTAACAATCAGACTCCAAACTAGGCCATTTCCAATTCTAACAAACAAAAGCGGCAACAGAGCCACAACACAAAATAATACAGGCTGAATCACCCTACTCACGGCAATGGCAGTGAATTTTTTCCTTTTAATTGAAAGCAGTACCATCGAGGAGCTCAATATCTGAAACAAAATCATCAACGACAAGGCCAAATAGCCACTAACCCCGAATTCCACCTGCTTTCCAAGAAGACCAAATACAGAAAGAATCATAAATACCAGCAGGCATACCGGCAGAAGAAAGAGAGTAAGAAACATAGAAAAAATAAAAATTTCCATTGCTTCTGAGTCTGTGGATGGGACGGCGATAGCAGCATCATATTTCAATGTTACGAATACACTAGTCATTGCGGCGAACGCATTAAAGTTCGCATAGATTCCAAACTCTTCAGGAGTATAAAACCTAGCTAATGGAATAGATGAAAGAAAAACAATGATCTGGCCAGCGACGGTAGATAAAATTAACAACAAGGAGTTTCTAACTCCTTCAGACGACCTCACCCTTGTTCTCAATTCAGAAAAAATCTTCACCTAGTTCAAATCTCTCTTCTCAAAAACATATAATACATCAAGTGTCCCATCGCTATTCATAGAAAAGTCAGGTAGCAATCTAAGAATAAAGTTATCAATACTTACAAACAATGAAGCAAAAACTGCAATCCAGCCAGGCAATCTTGCGTATACCTTAGGTCGACTCAAGGCTCTCCAGAATATTCCTCTTTGTCTATTTGAAACAATTTTCTTCTGAACCAATGCATAATCACGACTGAAGAGACCTTCATAAAAAAACAAGTCGCGATATATACAGTAATCAACTCCTTGAATACTTTGAATAACCTCAGTCTTACGCAACTGTTCAAACAAAATAATCCGAGCTCCTGGCCGCGCTTTACTGTTGATAAGATCGACATAGTGTTCGATGACCTTCTTATCAAAAAAGTACATCAACACCCATACAAACAAATAGCGGTCGGCAGTTTTGATCACTGGATGATCAAGACTAACAACTTCAAAATCAGAATTTGAAAGGCGCAGCTCACGAGCCGCATCAATAAACTCAGTAGAAATGTCGTATCCAGTATAATGATTTACCTGAGAATTTAAACTACGTGCAATTCTTCCGACCCCGCAACCAATTTCTACAACGTCCTTCTCGCCCCATGATGTAGCAGAGAGAACAACTTGATTCAGCCAAGAATCAAGGTATGCATTTTTGATCCCTTTGGTATCTGCGGAATCTAGAACATGCTCAACTTTATTCAATCTCTTCGAAAGAAGTCCCATTTTCTAATTCCCATGTAAAGATGTCTACTTGCATTCCAGTTCTTCTTAAAATGTTCCAAACCAGCATTGCCTGGGGGAACCGCTCCAAAATTGAAAGAGCCTATCTTCTTCTCACTACCGTCTTTTAGGACCCATGCAATAATAGCATTGTTCCCATTCGACACCCCAAATGCTGGATCAGAAAAGTTCATATAATAAAACACTTCGCTCTTGCCATAAATAAAAAGAGAAGCCGAAATCAAATTCTCACCTAAAAATGCACCGATAAGCTTAACATCACTCTTGATACCTAAAACAACTTTCCAAAATTCTTTTGGGTAGGGTTTTAGAATTCCATGCTTCTTAATAAGAATATCGTAAAGCTCCAGAACTCGATTCATGTGTTCCGGCCCTAGTTGTTGCACGACAACTCCGTCTTTTTCGCTTTTTCGAATTTGATTTCTCGTTTTGGGGTCTATGGACTGAATTATACGCTCATAGCTATCTAACTGAAGAACCCAGGTCTCGAAGGTGCTTTGCTTACTACAAAGGTATAATCCTTTGTCTGAACCATATGAATATACAGTAAAACTCAATGCTAAACTCAAGAGCTTCATGACTACAGGAGGGCAGTCGCTGTAAATCCATCCGCCATAACAGCCACGCAGTCCACTTTCAAAATACCAACGTTTCTCCGGAAAAAATTGCGGCATAGCAGCCAGGATGGTCTTTCCACGTCTTATTACTAAGATCCGAACATCATAATTTACAAAACCACGAGCAATGACCTCAATCCAATCTAAACTATGAAACGGAGTAGACTCGGAGGCCTTCCTAAAAAAATTTATATACTCATCCCGGTCAATCTCAGCCAATTGATAAGATTTAACTTCAAGACCAAAAAAGCCAAATACAACTAACCTTGCAATCGAAAACAAGAATAACTGAGCTTTCCCAAGAATTTTGACAATTTGACTCTTAATTGTCACTCAATCACCGAACAAGTCATGTTCGAGTCGATTAAAGAATACCTCTCTCCGAAATGTGGACAGACCCACTCTCCGCTCCCAGCAACTGGCAATTCAATTCTTTCGCCGTAACGGCTCATCCAACCAATTTGCTTTGCTGGCACTCCAGCCATCAAGGCATAAGGCTTCACATCTTTAGTGATAACCGCACCCGCCGCGATAAAACAATACTCGCCCAAAGTGACACCGCAAACAATCGTTGCATTCGCACCAATAGTGCTGCCTTTTTTTACGATGGTATTGAGATACTCATTTTTACGAACAACGGCCGAGCGAGGATTGATCACGTTCGTGAACACCATACTCGGACCACAGAAGACATCATCTTCCATGGTGACGTTGTCATACACAGAAACATTATTTTGCACTTTGCAGTTGTCGCCGATGACAACGTTATTGCCTACAAAGACATTTTGACCAAAAGAGCACATCTTACCAATTTTGGATTTCGCACTGATATGAACCCAATGCCAAATGCGCGTTTCATCGCCAATCTCTGCGCCATTATCAACAATAGCTGTTTCGTGCTTGGTATAGTTCATTATTGCACCCGGATTTTTTCAACGATCTCAATCGCAGCGCGAGCGGCTTCAAGCCCGTAACCTTTTCCAGAAAGAACATCACCGTAAACTCTTTTATGGAGTTCCGTGAAGCCTTCGGAAAACTCAAACTCTTCACCATCGATTTTGATGGAGCGAAATGTGGTTTTGCCACTTTTAACCGCTTCAGGTGGAAGATACTTTCTGTCGATAGTAAGACTCCATTTTACGTGGGCCTTTTCTAAGAATAATTCTCCTGATTCATAGAAAGCAGTTTTCTCGCCGATTCGAACTTCTTTGGGACCGCCAAAAATCCAAGTCAGCATATCAAAAAAATGTACACCGATATTTGTTGAAAGACCGCCCGACTTACGAACATCACCCTTCCAAGACTCGTGATACCACTGCCCTCGAGAAGTCATATAGACTAACTCAACTTCGTGAAGTGGTTTTTTCTCAGATTCAATTTTCTTTTTTAATGCCAAGATCGCGTCGTGCACGCGCAACTGCAAAACCGTATAGACTTTGCGATCAAATTTCTTCTCGTAAGTTAGTAGATCATCAATATCTTTCGCATGAAGGACCAATGGTTTTTCACAAATCGCATGCGCACCATGACTTAATGCAAATTTGATGTGGGATGCATGCATGTAGTTCGGCGTACAAATTGCGACATATTCAATTTGATCTTTCGTGCCTTTCAAGGAATCAACGAAAGATTCAAAGCGCTCAAAGTCTGTGTAGAATTGGCAATCCGGGAAATAACGATCCATGATTCCCACAGAATCCTTGGGGTCATAGGCCGCCACCAAATTATGACCTAATTCTTTGATCGCCTCCAAATGCCTTGGAGCAATATAACCACCAACACCAATAATCGCAAAATTCATATTATGCCTTCACTACCTTCGGCGATTCTTGGCGATACTTTCCGCGAGTATCCACAATTAACTTCGCGTGCTCAAAAATCATTCCATAATCAAACTTATCGTGATCCGTCGTAATAACGACACAGTCATAGGACTGCAGTGATTCTGGCGTCACCGATACACTTTTTAAATCAAAATTATGTTCACGCATCTTAGGGAAGACAGGAACATGCGGATCCGCGTAGTCAACAATCGCCCCGTCATCTCTCAATTTCTCCATCAAAAATACTGATGGAGATTCCCGCATATCATCGATGTTCTTTTTATACGAAAT
This sequence comes from Bdellovibrio sp., assembly GCA_046070625.1. Taxonomy (GTDB): domain Bacteria; phylum Bdellovibrionota; class Bdellovibrionia; order Bdellovibrionales; family Bdellovibrionaceae; genus Bdellovibrio. The sequence continues at coordinate 4,783 of JBJTMR010000108.1, forward strand.
CCCCAAAACCAAAACCTTTGAAGACTTCACCGACTTACAACGATCATTCAGTGCTACTGCAATTTTCTTAAGCACATAATTTGGCATAGATGAGTTGATCTCACCAGCAAGCTCAATGAAACGTGTATGAATACCGTATTCACGAGCTTTCCATGTCAAATAAAATGGATCAATAGGAATACAATGTCCACCAATACCAGGCCCTGGGCGATAAGCCACAAATCCAAATGGCTTCGTACCCGCAGCATCAATAACTTCATGAATATCGATGCCCATTTTATCCGCAACGATTTTCATTTCATTCACTAGACCAATATTCACCGCCCTGTGAATGTTCTCGAGCAGCTTCGTCATTTCCGCAGCCTGAGTAGAAGATACTGAAACTACTTTATCAATAACACCACTATAGAGCGCTACACCAACTTCTAAGCATGCCGGGGTACTGCCACCTACAACTTTTGGAATCGTCTTTGTAGAAAAATGTGCGTTGCCCGGATCTTCACGCTCTGGAGAAAACACAAGAAACGCATCCACACCGATCTTCAACCCACGCGACTCAATACGCGGACGAAGCTCCTCTTCCGTTGTCCCCGGGTATGTCGTACTCTCCAATGAAACAACTTGTCCAGGCCGTAAATATGGAAGAAGGCTGTCCATAGTTTCTAAAACAAAACTAAGATCAGGCTCACGATATTTATTCAACGGAGTCGGAACGCAAAGGATGATAGCATCCACAGAAGATATTTTAGAGAAATCAGCCGTTGCAGAAAAACTTTTTGAAACAGCCGTCGCAATGGATGCGGACGATATATGCTCGATGTAGCTCTGTCCCTCTTTGATTTTCGAAATTTTACTTTGATCAATATCAAATCCAAGAACAGGAAAGCCTTCCTCAGCGAAACGCAATGCCAAAGGCAATCCGACATATCCAAGTCCAACGATACCAATAGTGCTTTTTTTAGACTTCAACGACGACAATAGATTCATATATCCCCATTTAAAGCGAGGATCATAGTATCGCCCCCCTAATTCAGGCAAATAGTTTACACACGTCAGACTGAGCACGCATCGCATCAGCCTTCGCATCATGACCGTGGTAAATTAAATATGTATTGAACAAACTACCCAACACGAACATAGTTGAGTTTCGAATTTATTTTTAAGGCAATTTTTTAGATGGTAATATCGAACGAGACCAAGACATACAGCCTCTGGGCAGCACTGATTTTCCTCCTTCTCCTTGTGGCAAGTCTCTTTTCTCGCAACAGTGGTGAATATCTTTTCGATTTGGGTATTCTATTCGTTCTAGGCATTACCGCAGCAAAAAAAACACCTTGGTCATTTAAAACCCTCTTTTACCGTACAGGGTTTAATTGGCTGCTGTTTGCTTTCTATACTTGGCTCTTTATTGGCCTCGCAGCAAATCCTCCCCTCGAGTCAGATAGCATAAGACTTCTTGTTGAGTTTCTATGGATCCCGGGAATTTTTCTTATGGCTCGCTTGCTAAACCTATGGAAGCCAAACGAAAAATTCTTCCAGGTATTTTCAATCATTGTTATCTTCTCAATCTCGTATCTTATTGCGCACTTTGTTATATATCCCGAAATTGGAGATCACTGGGGACTCCCCAATAGACTCAGAGGCACATTTACCAATACGAACTTTTTGGCTCATGCATACATTTCAACACTATTGCTGCTATCATCTGTTTGCGGCTGCTTCATAGTTCGCAAACAAAAGATTTCAATTGCTCTAACAGGATTGGCATCGTTAGCTCTACTTGCCGCCCTAATTTTAACATTCACTAGATCTGTGTGGATTGCTCTTATTGTTGGAATTCCACTAGCATTATTTCTGATCAATAAAAAAGCTGCTGTTACTGCCTTACTGGGTATCATGCTGGCTTTTACGGCAATTTATGCAAGCGACTTCGGCGGCACACGAAGCAGAATCGAACAAAGCCTTACTCCCGAAAAAACATATGACGCAGTTCGTCTCGCTCTTTGGAGAACTAATTTTAAAATCTTTAAAGACCACCCACTCATTGGCGTTGGGTATATGAATAATAAGCGCGATATTGTTAAGTACTATCAGCTCTATCAAGAGCCCGATGCTAGGCACTCCTACGATACTCATGCCCACAACGAGATCCTTTCATTTCTAGCTGGTACGGGAGTCATTGGCACGGCCCTATATCTTGCCCTTTTTGTCGCATTTTTTATTCTTGGAATTAAAACTCTTCGGACGGTCAGCCCTGCAGAACCAATCCAAAGAGGCCTCTTAATTGGCGCGATCGCAATCCAACCATCGTTCCTTGTTGCCGGGCTTGCAGACAACAATTTTGAGATCCATGTTGCACGTAACTGGCTGGTAATTTCATGGATTATTCTGATCTGGCTCGCGTCTGAAAAGAATGTTCGATTGGGTCAAAGAAGACCTTGATCCATCCCTCTGGGTTTATTAAATTAGTTCCAATGAAAAATATCATTGTTTGCGACCTCGACGATTGCCTGATCAAGACTGACATTCTTTACGAACAATGGTTGGTTCTATTTAAAAATAAACCTTTAATTTTCCTTCAAAGCTTTCTATGGCTATTTGGTGGGCTTGCTCATTTTAAAGTGCAAATGGCAAAGCATACTGCCGTACATCCCCAGACACTTCCATACAGAGAGCACGTTCTTCACCTGTTAAAAACTGAAAAAAATGAAAATCGTGCTGAGATTATTTTAGCCTCTGCAAGTCCACTACCTTGGGTGCAGGCAATCTCAAATCATCTTGGATTATTCAGCCACGCTATGGGAAGCATTGAAGGACATAACTTTAAAGGTAAAGCAAAGTTGGAAGCAATTCGCGCTTATCTTGGAAACCAGGAATTCTCCTATATCGCAGATCACAATGTAGATCTTCCGATCTGGGAAGGTTCCAGCAAAGTAATCGCCGTCAATGCCTCTTCCTCGTTAAAAAGTAAAATTGCTTCTTTAAATAAACCGACTACTTATATCGACGACCAGAAAATCAATACCTGGAAGCTCGCGATTAAACAAATTCGCCCTCACCAATGGATCAAAAATGCATTGGTTTTCTTGCCAGCACTAGCTGGCCACACGCTGTTCAATGTGAACACTATCCTTCAATGTCTTTGTGCATTTGCTGGATTCAGCCTAGCGGCCTCTTTCGTTTATGTTCTAAATGATCTTTTAGACCTTAAGGCAGATCGCAATCATCATACAAAAAAGAACCGCCCCTTTGCTTCAGGCAACTTGCCAATTAAATGGGGACTCTTATTACTTCCTTCATTACTCTTGGGCTGTGCTGCTTTCTCTGCGCTTTTACCGCTTCAGTTCGCACAGTGGGTTTTGGTATATCTAACACTAAATCTGGCTTACTCCCTTTATCTGAAACAAAGCGTAGTAGTAGACATCATTATTCTTTCGATGATGTACACTCTACGTATTTTTGCGGGTTCTGCGGCCACATCGGTTCCCGTTTCCGAATGGTTGCTAAGCTTTTCAACATTGTTCTTCTTTAGCTTAGCCTGCGTAAAACGCTATACAGAAATTATACGTAGCAAAAATAAAATCACTATTGATGGACGTGGATACCGCCAAGTAGACCATCCGATGATTCAATCCTTGGGCGTGGGATCGGGGTTGATCTCCATCTTGATCATTCTTTTGTACCTACAAAGTAAAGAAATTCGCGCACTCTATCAGCATCCTCAAAATCTTTGGTTTGCAACACCCGTTTTACTGTTTTGGATTTCACGCATTTGGGTTCTCACCAATCGCGATGAGATTCATGATGATCCGGTAGTGTTTGCAGTGAAAGACAAAGTAAGCTGGATCTGCTTTGCGATTATTGGTGTTATTTTAGGCTTCTCTACATGAGTTCCTATCCAAGCTGGGGACTCTATCCTCCACCACAAAATCAAACTGCTTATGAGTTAGAAAGTCGTTTTTCCAACCTTCCTCAGTTTGAGGGTAGCATTCTTCCTCGCGGCTTAGGAAGATCCTATGGTGACTCCTGCCTCAACAATGAAAGCAACCTTGTGAGCTCTCGCTGGCTCAACAAGTTCATGAGTTTTGATCCTACAACGGGATTGATGACTTGCGAGTCTGGCATTAGCTTTGAAGAAATTCTGCAACTAGTTGTGCCTCAAGGCTGGTTTTTACCGGTAACCCCAGGAACAAAGTTTGTAACTGTTGCAGGAGCCATCGCCAACGATGTTCACGGAAAAAACCACCACAAGTCTGGGAACTTTGGCCATCATGTGACACGCTTTGAGTTGTTACGCTCAAATGGTGAACGAATCGCATGTTCACGGACTGAAAATGAAGGTCTTTTCTATGCCACCATTGGTGGCCTTGGCTTAACTGGCTTTATAACTTGGGCACAGTTCCAACTTACTAAGATTGACTCTGCTTGGATTAACCAAGAACAAATCCAGTATCATTCTTTAAAAGAGTTTTTCCAAATTGCAGCGGACTCTGAAGATAGTCACGACTATACCGTTTCCTGGGTTGATTGTGTAAATAGCAGCAAAGACGTTCGTGGAATATTTATCCGCGGCAACTTTACTTCCCAACAGCAGAACGAAAACTTTAAGCTGCATAATCCGAAAAGCATTAAAACCATTCCATTCTTCTTTCCGGAATTCACTCTGAATAGTCTTTCTATTCGTGCTTTTAACGAACTTTATTTTCACAAGAATATACAAAAGCATAAAAACAATGTGGTTCACTATGAGCCCTTCTTTTACCCTCTAGATGCCATTCATCACTGGAATCGTATCTATGGCAAAAGAGGCTTTTTACAGTATCAATTTGTGGTGCCTTACAAGAATGACTCAGGCCAAGCTGTAGAAGAAATTTTCAAGTTGCTAAATAAGAGCCAAATGGGTTCTTTCTTGGCCGTTCTTAAAACCTTTGGAGTCAAACAATCCGAAGGCATGCTTTCATTCCCCAAAGAAGGTGTTACGTTGGCTCTGGATTTTGCAAATCATGGGGAAAAACTGTTGAAGGTTCTTGAAGAATGCGACAGCATTGTCCGCTCATGTCAGGGCGCTGTTTATCCAGCCAAAGATGCGCGAATGTCGAAAGAAAGTTTTGCTGCTTTCTATCCTCGCCTTAATGAATTTGAAAACTATATTGATCCAAAATTTTCCTCTAGCTTTTGGAGACGAGTTCGATGAAGAAAGTCCTAATTATTGGAGCAACCTCTGCGATTGCTCAAGAATCAGCTAAAGTCTATGCTTACCAAGGTCATGAATTGATTTTGTGGGGCCGTAATACGCAAATGCTAGATGCAATAGCACAGGACCTAAAAGTCCGTGGCGCTGCTAAAGTTACTACCGTCGTTCATGATCTCAATGACCTTTCCTTCCATCAAAAACAGGTCGATCAAATTTGGAATGACAACGTTAAAATTGATGTCGCTCTTCTTGCCCATGGAGTACTAGGAGATCCTCGTAAAGCCGAAGTTGATCAAACTGAAATGCTTTACCTTTTAAGTAGCAACTTTGTTAGCCATGCATCTCTTTTGACCTTCATTTCACAAAAAATGGTGGCGCAAAAAGAAGGAACTATTGCTGTTATTTCTTCAGTGGCTGGAGATCGCGGCAAGCAATCAAACTATGTCTATGGATCTGCAAAAGCCGGAATGACTGCCTTCGTGGATGGAATGCGAAATCGCCTTTTTGAAACAGGCGTTCATGTCGTGAATTTAAAACTTGGACCTGTAGATACACCCATGACAAAAGATCATAAAAAATCACCTCTTTTCGGGAAAGCCCCAGAAGTGGGCGCGGGAATCGTAAAGGCCATCGAAAACAAGAAGAATACAGTCTATCTGCCGTTTATCTGGCGTTATATCATGATGATTATTTGTTCAATTCCAGAAAACATCTTCAAGCGCCTAAAGCTCTAGGCGCTTACTTCTTGCAACTATAAATAGAATAAAAATCAGTCTCGCGCTCTTTTGTATACGCTTTGTTGAATGTCGCTTTGAACTCTTCGCTGAAAAGTGGTTTGTCTCCATAGAATGACAACAAACTCCAAGGCTCACCTTTTTTAGGGAACACAAAGTACGGAATCTCGCAAGACGCGACTTTTGAAAACGTACTATCAGGCACATCAACATGGGATGCATGCATATCCATCAACGCGGCCCCATCAAGAAGGAATCCTTTTTGCTGCTTAATCAGAGCAAGCTTAAAGAAGCTTGCTTCATAATTCGCATTATCAGAATATCCAACTTCTACGGCTCCTGATAAACCTACAGAAATAGCTTCTAAATCCGCAAGCTCAGATTTTCTTTCCACCGTCTGCTTAAATAAAGCCGTCACACGTTTCTGACGATTAACCGCATTTAAGGACATTGTCAGCAAAAAGGCCGCAGCGATATATCCTAGGCGTTTGCGATCTGACTCACCTAACTTAAAATACATCATCAGAGCAAAATAGATAATTACCGGTATAAAAGGCATAAAATGATGAGTTCCTGCCCCTGGCTTACTCGCTGCCAAAGCAACAATAACAGCAACAAAGCAAAGAGTTCCAAAAGTCCAACGGTACCGACGCTGAAACCCTAGCATTACAAGAAGCAGTACGAAGCTTCCGATGAATGTTAAGTTCTTCACGAAGTCGAGTAAAACCAATCCATGCTTTGAAGCCATCTTCAACCACGACAGGTAGTTTTCAGCACCCACATTGGCAAATAGGAACGGTCCCACCAAACCAACAAGAGCAACAACGCCAGCCGCAAATAACTTGATCCAGCTCAGACGATGCTGGCTACTTTCAAAAAAGAAAATCAAAATCGGAAGGAAATATAAAACGCCATGAACTTTACAGTTCGCAGCAAGGCCCATCAAAAGACCAACACCTAGATATACAAACCATTGTCCGAATTTTTCTGAATTGAGAATTAGAACGAATGCTAAAAAAACATAAGTCGTTAGATAGGAGTCAGGACGATTCCAGTAACTAAAATTATAGTACCCAAGCAATACTGAACTCAACACACCTACAGATAAAATACGTTGAGAGATAGAGACCTTCAGGTTTTCAGAAACAACAAAGAAACAACCTAACAATGCTATCAGATTGATTACTCCTGGAAGCTTTGCGAGGAAAAATACGGAGTTTCCTAAAGACTGAAATCCCGCATTTACTAAATAAGGCCACGGACCGTATAGCAATGAATATCTGCCTGCCGAATCTAGAACCGTATATATCGAGTTTCCCTGCAGCCAGTACTGGGCAACCGATGCAATATTTACTTCCGCGTGATCAAAAAAAAGTGGAGTAAAAAGATATCCGATTGCTGTTAGACCAAGCCATACGACTGAACAAAACATCGCAAGCTTCAAAAGATTTGAAAAAAAACTGCGAGCCCAAGCAAATCGTCTAACACCTAGACCAACAAACATAAAAAGAAGGAAATTAATCAACAATGAAGAAATCGGCATTTAATTACTTCCCACAGGTGAAATAACATTTTTCAGCATTATCATGGCCGACTTGCAAGTGAAGTGAATACCATCATTCCAATAAACGGGAGAACTGTCTCCGCCTGGCACCCCAGAAAAATAATCTACGACAGTTGTCTTATCGGATTTCAAAGTCTTTAACTGTTGTATCCACTTTAGATGTCTTTCATAAATCTCTGGATGCTCACTCTTGAGTCGGCCACTAAAATCTGGATGATATGGAGGAATCACGATCTTTAAATCTATTCCTCGGCTCTCAAGATTTGCGACCACTTTTTTAAACGTCGCCCACTCTTTATCATCCTGTGGCGGAACTAAGACCTCATGACTGTAGCTCTGATAGATCATATCTATTTCGTTCTTAAGACTCTCTGGCGTCTCTTTACCTTTAAACTCAGGGCTTTCACATTGTTTATAATCAATGTCAGAACCCTCGCCCTGAGTAATGACCGTCTCTGCATGGTGATTTAAAAAGTGAATCGAAGCTTCTGTCGTATTGTGATTCAGTAGGCCTTGAATATCATTTAGCGCCACAGACCATGACTTACCATCACTGTCTTCAACTAAGTATTTCCTTAGAGCCGGAGTATTCTTAATCTTGATATCGCGATTGCGAGTGATTAGCTCAAAATAATCTGCAAGCCAAATCACTTTCTGAACTTTCGCATTTTCTAAAGCAATATTTAAAAAGGCTAATTTTGAAGTTAGTTCAGACCCCGACGCGGACAGATTCAGCGTTTTGAAACCCGTCGTTTCTTGAACCCAAAGAGGTGACGTCGTTTCTCCCCGAGAAGATCCTAAAATGACAAGTTGAGTATCTGGCTGAGCGACAATCGTTTGTGCCACCTTATAATATCTATTCAAGGTCCTATTTTCAGCACTAATAGTCGAACAACGATAGTAGCACTGAGAATCTATGTAATAATTAAAGGCCATTACTCCGCCGAGTAACAACACGATAAATACAGCCAATGATTTTAAAGTATTCTTTGAACTCATTATTTACCCGACTAAAATTGGAAGTAGAGGAATGGCGATTCTTCACCCATGTACGACAAACAGATAAATAGCAATAACGCCAATCCAAAAGCTTTAAGCAAAGTGGGCTTATACTGTCTTTCCCAAGTATTCTTAGCTAAGAACACCAGAGCAATCCCCACTGCCAATGCAATAAAGAACCGATCTTTGTGATTCGTGGGAATATGATAAATCTCTAAAGACCTATCGCCGACCAAGAAAAATGCCTTTTTAAGCCACGTTGAAGCGACGGTAAAATCCGGCGATCTAAAAAACACCCAAGCAACATTCACCAACAAGAATGTAATCGCACCTTTAAGATATTTATTCTTCAAAACATCCCAACCACGATCCACAAAGAATCTTTCAACCGCCAACAATGACCCGTGGAAAACACCCCAGACCACATATGTCCAGTTCGCTCCATGCCACAATCCACCAATGGCCATCGTCAACATCAGATTACGGTAAGTTTTAAACTTACCGACACGATTTCCACCCAAGGAGATATACAAATAATCGCGAAGCCATGATGACAAAGTAATATGCCAACGCTGCCAGAACTCGGTGATGGAAGTTGATTTATACGGAGATTTGAAATTCGCCGGGAAGCGAATGTTCATCATTAACCCCAATCCCACAGCCATGTCAGAATACCCGCTAAAGTCGACCTCTATCACAGAGTTCTGGCAGCGTTGGCATATTACGCTGTCCTCTTGGCTTCGAGATTACCTGTATATTTCCTTGGGCGGAAATCGCGTT
>JBJTMR010000109.1:0-5415 GCA_046070625.1 Bdellovibrio sp.
CGTCGCTATGAGGGTACTCGTATTATTGATCGCATCTATGTCGCTCCGGAAGAGTTTGATAAAGCAGATAAGATTTTGAGATCACAAAAGATTTAATTTAAAAAGCCCTTCCGCAAGAAGGGCTTTTTTATTTTAGTTAGAATTTAATTTCGCCAAGAAGTTGCGAATCCTGAAGGTAACTTTGAGTTTGCAAATTTTGGACTCTGGAAAAATATTGAATTGGCGCCTTCGTGTTCAACTGATCACACAGTTCATCCGCAATTTCGGTCTGAACCATAGATCCCACAAAGTATGGAATCTTGTTTTCAATGGCAAACTGATGCCATGACTTATATTCTGCCCACGAATGCCTAAATGTTTTCAACACCAGGCCTGCGGGACGAACTTCAAGACAACGTTCAAAGCTTAAAGTCTCCATCTCCTCGTCAAAAAAAATGGGAAGTTCCTGAATAAGACCGCGATCAATTTGCCCAACAGGTAAAGGCTGCTCTATACAAAAGCATTTTTCCATACAGGCCGTGCGATAAAATTTCTGCAGGTCTTCAATCCGTAAGCCGCGATTAAAATCAACACTCCAGAGCTGGTGATTATCTCGAAGACGATAAGACAATTGAGCAATCTGTTCATAGTTGCTTTGGTCTGCTTTCAGCTTCAATACTCCATCGAATTTTTCCGGAATCTCATCCCCAATTCCGATGGTTTTAAAATCGATGGTCAATGGTGACGGAGCCGGCGCGAGTTCAGACAAATCTGCATCCAACCACGAAACCATTCTTTTTACTAACTGGGACTGTGACAGCGTTTCGGGATCTTTCAAAAGTAGCTCCACAAAGACGTCAGAGGTAAATCCCATCGATGGAGAAAGTGGCAGTTCCACGACTTTATTTGGCTCTTCTTTGCTTTGAATAAAAAATGTCTTTTTGGCGGAAAGCGTCCCGCTGGCAGTGCGAAACTCTTTCTCAAGCTGAATATCGTATGAATAAACATTATAGCTTAAAGACATATGACATCCTTCCACTGAACATTATTTTTTAGATCTTCCTTGAAGACTTCCATTGCGCGGTCGTCTTTCTCAATAGCGTTAATCATAATGAAGTTTGGAAGATTTGACCCAACAAAACTCGTAATATCTGAAAACTCAAGACCTTCACCCAACGTGACCGTCAAAGACCAGGGTATGTCCCTTTGATAGATATACTTCAAATTACTTTTCCAAAGAGCCTTATTGGGAACAGAGCTGTTGCGAACGGAAACAATATCCGTACCCAAGCTAATTCCTAAAAAAAGCGGATTCTCGAATATATTATTATAAAATGCCAAATCAACGTGACCTCCTGTCGCCAAACGAAATGGGATCTCCAAGTCCTGTAGCTTAGATACAACTTTATGGATCTCTGGGTGTTCCAGCGGCTCCCCACCTGTAAGAGTCACGTAGCTTGACTCATTCAACGTTGCCTGCCTAACAATTTCATCAACTGAAAACCATCGGTCATTTTTTGTAAATGGGCAATGACTACAGCCCGCCGAGCAATGCTCGCCTATCTGCAACATCATAGGTTTCGATATCCTTCCACCAAGTGTTCTGCGCCTGAAATTTGCGAAAGGGTCAGAACTTTATATTGCCCAAATTTGTGCATGAGTTCGTCAATTGATGAAGAAGAAAGGTCCGGAAGCTGCTCTTGAATAAGACTGTGTCTTTCACTCGAAGTGAGTCTCGTCATTGGATGAACAAGCAAAGATAGAATATCGAACCAAAAATAGCCTTTGCCAAACATATCCCAATCGATCATATAGGTTTCGTCATTCTTAATGAGGATATTTGATGGGTTTAAATCTCCATGTGTATATCGGATGTACTCTTTTGCACTTAGGAAATTCGCCAGACTGTTGTCTTCCAAAAACAAAAGGAAATCTCGGCCATTTAGATATTCATTCTCTTCAGATTGGACTGTCCCTTTCCAAAGATTCTGGATAACTGCTTTTGCAACTTCATATTGCGAGCTCTCTAAGTTTGCCATAGTCTTTCCATCCATTGCCAAGAAACTTCATTATATCTTTGAGAAACGATCTGTGGGATTTTAATATCTGCATTAGACGAACGGATAAAATCAACGTCTGGCAACTGAGCCCACTCGGGGTAGATCTGTTTAATACAAGCTTGCTTGCCAATAGTCCCGATGAAATTCATTTTTCCTGAAGCCGACGATATTGACTCCAATCTGACCCAACGAGGCTCCCAAATCAGATAGACGGCTCCAAAAAATACAACCGCCAGTATAATTGCCAGTGGAAAATTCCCCAGTTCAAATATCTCAAGCAACTTTGAGTTCAAGACATGAAGCCCCGCAATCCCTATTGTTGTCGACGTAGACACGATTGACAGCTTAGTTGCGAATCCCGAGTGATCTCTAAAAAACGCAATCAGCTCACCACTAAGCAACGGACGAAAAATGGATTTAATACCGCTCAGAGCAATAAAGCCAAAACAAATAATAGCGACGCTATTCACGGCCGTAGACATCTGAGTTAAGAAGATCATGCCAAATAACGCCATAAATTGAGAGGACACTTTAAGTTCATTCAGGAAAGTTTTTCTCCACAACTGCAAGGCGCTCCCGGACGCCAAATTGCCTACGGCATAACTAAGTCCGAGCCAGAACGAAAAATGATCAAGTCCAACATTTCCAATTTGCCCCTGGATAGTTTTAGAGTTGATTTGAATCAAACCAGAAAAAATGACCCCCATCAGAATGAAACCAAGGACCTTGCGCGAAGTAAAGACGAGCCTAATATTCTCGATTATTACGGCGGAGCTTTCTTTTTCGTATACTTCAGCCTCATGATCTGCCTTAAAGCTCGCTATCGCTACGAAAGCTAAAAAAAATGAAATACTTTGAACCACTAAAGGAAGATAAGGATTAAAGTGATACAGGAGTACACCGCCAAGAATGGCAGGAATTGTAATATAATAAAAATACTGATTCGTCGATTTCAGAAACTCGCGAATTTCCCGGTCATCTCTAAGATTTTGTCGCAAAAAACTCTGCTCTGCCCCTGAATAGCAATTATCCGCAATGATAATAGACACAAGATAGGACAAGTAGTTGTAAGGCGCAGACAAAAAGAAAAAAGCAATCATCGACAGAAGCTGAAATAGAGTTCCTGAAATCAAAAGCTTACGAGCACCAAATCGATCAGCCAACATCCCCAAAGGGGCATCGAACAAAATAGGCAGCAACATCAGAGATCCCGAAACCTGCAAGATCTCGGAAATGGATAAACCGCCTTGTTTCTCTAAGAAAAGGAAAAAGACAGGTGTGATCCATGCCGTTGATTTTAAAATGTAATAGAGCTGGAAGCGAAATTTAAAATTTTTAAGAAGAGATGCGGGCATCACAGAAAACCTTTCCTCTACAGTTGTTGCACTGACCACTTGTTTTCAGAGTCTCTATTTGCTGGCTGTATTTTTCGTCATATTTTTCTGGATTCGAAATATCAGTGACGGACTTTGAATAGAAGCAAGGCTTTAAACCCCCATCATAGTCGATGACCATTGAGTTTATCGGAAACAGACAAACATCTGAATTGTTGGTTTGAACTTGATTGAGTGTCCCTTCGTAATAGTCAAGACAACGTAGATAGTCCAATTTAGACCAATCACTCAGGCCCTCGATAAAATATTTTTCAATAAGTCCCCCGAGGTCTCCCGCAAGCATAGATCTAAACTGATCAATCTCTTTATGATTTGGAAGAAACTGACTTTGTAGCTTTGCGCTACGCGCCTGATTCATATCAGTACGACCAAAGCTTGAACTAGATATATCCAGGGGACTGACACCGACTCGAGCGACACCCAACTCTTTTGCTTTCGCAAAAATGGTCGGCAAATTAAACAGATTGATTTTATTTAATATAAGACGAGCACTGACGGTTAGGTTTGGATTCTGTTGTTTTAGCTCAAAAATATTTTGCCAAACTCTTTCATAACCATCAATTCCACGAATCACTTTGTAGGAGTTAGAGTCATAACCATCCATCGACACCACAACTTCAGATACAGCCGAACTATTTATCCACTTCGCCTTGTGAAGCAATAGACCTTTGGTATTCAAAAGCACGCGCATTCCTAAAGAGTTGATCTCCGTACAAATTTTCTGAACTTCAGGATGCAACAAGGGCTCCCCTCCGGAAACCATCACATTTTTGTTATCCTTTGTTGCCAGCCATTCAATTAAAGGCCGAAGCTCTTCATAAGAATGGCGAACTTTTTCCTTCGTTTTCCAGCAATCACACAGTTGGCAGGGACTGTTACAATTTTGAATGATATGAAGAATAACTGTGTGCGGGTTGAAGGTACGGCCGGCAACGGACTCGATCCCCAGGGCTTGAAATTGCTTTACCATCTCGGCAACGTCTATCGAAACTTCCTTAGCGGAAACTCCATATAACGCTGCCATTTCTTTGGCGATAGTTTGTATATCTTTACTTTCAGAGATGCCCTGATAGATGAACTGGGCGGTCTCATTCAAATTTATTGTCTCCAGGGTATCGGTAAAGATTAAATCTCCAGATGATTTTCTAAAATAATGCTTTCTCATATGAGGTTCCTTTAAAAGGCCCCTCAGAAGAGAGGGGCCCAGCCATTAATTTTTCGGCTTAAAGCAGGTTGGACGAATTGGGCCCAGAGTTTTGATCTGTGGCTTTTGATATGTCATGTGCATTTTCCTTTCCGCAAATTGCGTTGCCGGACCATAAAGCAACCCTAATGCCAACATGTCAGAGCGTAAAACCTCGCTATATTCGATCTGGCGTGATTCGTTTTCAGAATTCGGACGAATTAATCCTGAACTTTGGATTATTGATTGTTAGAAAGATCCTTGCCAGAATTGGCATTATTGAAGGACGGTCCTATGACAACACCCCTCCCAGCCATTTCTTTTAAAACCATTTCCGAGGAAGAACTGGCTCGAATTCAGAATTTGCATTTCGAAAAGGCCTTTAACAATCGAATTGCGATGGTCCGACATGAGGTCTCCGCTGAACATAAAACCTTGATTTCAGAGCGCCAAAAACAACACCAACCTTGGCATCTTATCGTTGGGGCCTACAATGGCGAGGAGGCTATCGGCTGGCACGTCGGGTATGCTACGGATTCAGAAACTTATTATATGAAAAACTCTGCCGTCATTGCTGAATATCGCAACCAAGGCGTTTACTCGAAAATGTTGGATTTTGTTTTGCTTGAACTTCAACGTGAAGGCTTTCAGGTTGTTGCCAGTATTCATCATGGAAATAATCCGACCGTTCTTATTCCAAAACTTAAAAAAGGTTTCGTTATTTCAGGAACTCAGTTTCACGAAAAATTTCGTTTCTTGGTGGAATTGAAATTGTTCTTTAGTGAAGAAAGAAAAAAGG
>JBJTMR010000110.1:0-4832 GCA_046070625.1 Bdellovibrio sp.
CAAGCAGTTTACTCACGCCCGAACGATGACGACATGATCGATAAAATTGCTGCACCTTTACGCACCAATTTAGATGAGATCGAAGCATGGGAAAAAACTGTCAGTCAATTAACTGACGAAGCAGTGAATGCTCTTAAGCATACCAAACCATTTAAGCCTGTTGTTCAAGTGACCTATGCCGTGTTCTTGGAAAACCTTATGTCTGAAATCAAACCGTATATCAAAAAAGACGGTTTTGAGAGGAAGATTGTCGAACGCATCCGCGATGCTAATATCGAAATTACGAAAGAAGCAAAGAACGAACGCAGCGTTCGCATGATGAAAGGCACAGGCTCTCCATCTGAAATTGCAGATAAAATCATTAAAGATCTCGCAAATCAAAAACCTGAACCGACTGAAAAATCGGCAGAATAGTCCACTTCGAGCAAAAAATTCCCTCGACCCGACTGGCCTCTGGTACCTTCTGACCAGTGGCCAGCGTCAAACGATAGATCTCCTCAAGTAACGAAAAATCGCCTCAAATTGACTCAAGTTCTTACGAACTCCTACCGATAGAAACAACAGGGACGGGCAGGATGCCCGAATGCAGTATTAGGAGGATTCAATGTTTCTTCAAGGCGATTTGCAAATCATGTTTGATGCACTTTACTCAGTGGGCGCGATTGATCCGGTTTTAAAATTGGATTGGTCTGAGGTCACAAAAGAGATGATGGCGAACCCAAATCTTTTGAGCGAAGCATTCCAAAATATTAATGGCTGCCGCGGAAACAAAGACCTTCTGATTCAGAAACTACACATGATGGATCAAAGATCTGTGAGTTATATCGCTATGGAGGTCGCTCGTGAATTTTGTGAATTCCAAGATCGCAAAGAATTGCACTAGTTTACTAATTGCATTGCTTTTCACCAGCGCAGCTCATGCCTGGGAGGTTGACTTTTCACGTCGTCAAGTCGACTTCAATAAAGTAAACAATGAAGATCGCTTGCCAGCAAGTATCCAGGAAGATCAGTCTGTTAGTATTCTGAGCAAGGTGTTTGATTCTGTCGAGCCGACTCAAGATATCGTGATCATGAATACGGAAAAAGGTTTCGTTCCAGAAACGCTTCGTTTGAAAAAGGGCAACAACTATCGCATCCATATCGTGAATGTGAACGGTAAAGAGAAGAATGTCAGCTTTGTGCTGGATGCATTCTCTGAACACCACAATACGGTCTTCGGTGAAGAGAAAACTTTCAGCGTGATGCCTAAAACAGATGGTGTCTTTTCGTATCAATGCCCTGAGACGGCCGTACAAGGTAAAATTATTATTTATTCAGATGCAACAGCATCTGGAGGCAGAAAGCCTGCATCCAACTAGTTTGATTATTATTTAAGGAAGACGCCCATGTCCGATAAGTCGAACGTTTTCAAACAGACCATTCAGCAGAATCTCGGTCCTGTTGCGAAATACCTTGATGACAAGGGTGTCTCTGAGATTCTTGTGAACGGTGCTAACGAAATCTTCGTGGAGCGCAAGGGCAAGTTGGAAAAAGTTTCAGATGTGTTTCCGTCTGAAGATGACTTGCGTGCTGCCGTTAATTCCATTGCCCAAAGTGTAGGTCGTCGTATTGATGATGAAAATCCTCGTTTGGATGCCCGTTTGCCAGATGGCTCGCGTATCGCGGCCGTGATTCCTCCAATGTCGCGTAAGGGAACAACTCTGAGTATTCGCAAATTCACGAATACGAAAATTACTTTCACGGACTACATCAAGATGGGCACGATTTCTGAAGATGGTGCGCGCTTTTTGGATGTGGCAATGTTCTTGGGCAAAAATATTATCGTCAGTGGCGGTACAGGTTCTGGTAAAACGACTTTGTTGTCATTGTTGTGTTCGCGTATTCCCAAAGGTCAGCGTGTGTTGGTCATCGAGGACTCTTCCGAGTTGCAAATCGATTACGAGCACTTGGTGATGTTTGAAACGCGTATGGCTGATGCTCAAGGCAAAGGCGAAGTGTCGATTAAAGACCTTGTGAAAAGTGCCCTGCGTTTGCGTCCTGATCGCATCATCGTCGGTGAGGTTCGTTCTGGCGAAGCTCTGGAGCTGCTGAATGCGATGAACACGGGCCATAAAGGTTGTATGGGCACCGTGCATGCGAACTCGCCGGAAGATGCGATCATTCGTTTAGAAGCTTTGGCTCAAGGTGGGGATTCAAAAATCAGTGAACGTGCGCTGCGTTCGCAAGTTTCCTCGGCTGTGGATTTGATTGTTCAGATTTCTCGTTATGGTGATGGGTCCCGTCGTATTGGCGCCATCAGCGAAGTCGACGGCTTTTTGCCGGATGGATCATATAATGTAGTACCGATTTTTGAACTTGGACGCCTTACGCGTCGCGCTGATGGTACTCTTGAAGGTAAGCTGGAAGCGACCGGGCACGTCCCATCCTTTATGGATGAAATTGTCGACAACAAGTTGCCGTTTCCAAAATCCAAGTTCCAAAAGGCAGCCTAAAGCAGTCTTGTGCAATTTGACCGGAATATTAGCCCTATAAAATTGAAAAACCATAAGTTAGCGCAAGGCGCAAATTGCCAACTTCTAGGTTCTATTAATCACAGAGGCTGAGCTTTAAAACTGGGTGATTATTTCTCACCCTGCGTCATTGAGTTTGAGCATAATATAGTTATTTCAATGGCTTTGCTTTTACGCTAAGACAAATTCGTGCACTTTAGTTGTAAGATTTCTAACGCAGTTTTGACGGTTTTAGAGGAGCAGGGGGAAGACCTCGCGCCTCTTTATGAGCAGACTCATCTGCCCGTAGATCTATTGCGTGATTCGTCTTACTGGATCTCAGCTCCTGATATGGAGCTGTTCTTAGAAATGGCATTGCGACTGCCGCTTAAGCGTGATTGTGACGTTCTTATACGTGCAGGTCACAACGGGCCAGAGCTGCGTGCTTGGGGTGTCCTTGATAGCGTTCTGCGCATGATGCCTCGTCCGCAAGAAATCTTTAATCAGCCTGAACAGTTTTTGTCATATTTCATCTCACCGAAACCACCGATCGAAAACCTGCGTCGTGATGAAGTCAGTATCTCTTTCGATCTTCCCTTACCAGCAGAACAATATCCTCTTGTGACCACATACTTAAAGGCCGCTTTTGAATCGCTGCCTGTGTACGTGGGTCAACCGCTGGCAATGTGTGAGTGGGCCGGCATCACATTGAAATTGAATTGGGCGACTCAGCAGAAGTCGATCTTCAGTGAAAACGTCGGTCACCAAGTCAGTCCAGATTTATTCCAAAGTTTGCTGAATGATTTGCAGAAAACTCAGCGTGAGCGAGAAGATCTACAAAAGTACGTTGGTGATTTAGAAGAAAAGATTCGCAACTTTGAAAAGCAAAAACTTGCGGCCGCAGCAAACGTGGAAGTCGACTTAGAGACCTCGGCTAAAGGTTCTTTACTGCCTCATGAAGGTTCATTGTCGCATTTGAATTTTGACTCAGAATCTCCAGCCTATGCTTTGAATCAAAACTTGGCGCGCATGCATGACTACATGGTTCGCGCACAGCAGTTGATCACCATGCTGGCCGCGCAAGGGAAAACAAACCCTGCGGTGAAAGAAGCCATGAGACGTGTGGATTGGGAATTCGTGAAAACAGAATACCCACGCACGGTCTTTAACAGCATGGAGCTTGTTAAAAAAATGAATCAAAAGAACTCCGACAAGGAAGGAACTCATCATGTCTGAAATCATCAGCGTCGTAGCCCGTGAAATCCTGGATAGCCGTGGTAATCCCACAGTTGAAGTTGAAGTAACAACAGCAGAAGGCAATATTGGCCGTGCCGCTGTTCCATCGGGTGCTTCCACTGGTGCCCATGAAGCTTGCGAGCTTCGTGATGGCGATAAAAATCGCTATTTGGGTAAAGGTGTTTTTAAAGCCGTAGATAACGTTCGTGAAAAAATCGCTCCAGAGATCTTGGGCCTTCAAGTGACTGAGCAAGTTTACCTTGATAAAGTTTTGCGCGAAATCGATGGCACTGAAAATAAATCTAACTTGGGTGCAAATGCGATCCTGGGTGTTTCTTTGGCAGCAGCTAAAGCGGCATCATTGGACGTCAACCTTCCACTTTATCGTTACATCGGTGGCTCTCAAGCTTGTCGTTTGCCGGTTCCGTTGATGAACGTTTTGAACGGTGGCGCGCACGCGAACAACGGTCTTGATATTCAAGAGTTCATGATTGTTCCAACGGTCAATAACTCTTACGCGGAATCTCTTCGCGCTGGTGCGGAAATCTTCCACACACTTAAAAAAATCTTGGGTAAAAAAGGTTTGTCGACAGCCGTAGGTGACGAAGGTGGCTTCGCTCCTAAATTGTCTAACAACCAAGAAGCTTTGGATTTGATCATGAACGCGATCGTTGATGCGGGTTACGATCCAGGCCAAAACGTTTTCTTGGGCTTGGACGTTGCTGCAACTGAAATGTACAAAGACGGCAAATACCAATTCGATGGCGAATTAATTTCCCCAACAGACCTTCTTGGCGTTTATAAAAAATGGGCAGAAAAATATCCACTGATCACAATCGAAGATGGCTTCTCTGAAGACGACTGGGATTCATGGGTAAAATGTACTTCTGAAATGGGCAACACAATGCAATTGGTTGGTGACGACTTGTTCGTAACAAATCCAAAACGCTTGCGCATGGGCCTAGAAAAGAAAGCTGCCAACGCATTGCTAGTGAAAGTAAACCAAATCGGAACTTTGACTGAAACATTTGAAGCCGTAAACTTGGCCCAAAGAAACAAATATAAAACTGTGATGTCTCATCGCTCAGGCGAAACAGAAGACACATT
>JBJTMR010000111.1:0-14520 GCA_046070625.1 Bdellovibrio sp.
CTTCTGAATTTAATAAACTGCAAAAGACGTTCTTTTTGGGCTTTAAAAGCACCCCTTTCCATTTTTCGCAAAGAGGCCGTAAATTCCAAATTTTCTGCAATCGTCATATCATCGTAGAGAGTGAATTTTTGAGACATATACCCCACCCTTTTTTTGACTTCAAAAGGATCTTTCAGGACATCCAACCCACAAATGCTTGCCTCCCCTTCCGAAGGCAAGAGAAGTCCGCACAACACGCGAATGGTGGTGGTCTTACCGGCACCATTGGCTCCGAGGAAACCAAAGATTTCTCCTGGTTCAACAGCAAACGAAACATCTTTTACAGCATAGAAGTCGCCGTATTTTACAGAAAGATTTTGAACCGCGACGGAACTCATACCGGCACATCGCTTATAGACGAATCGTATTTAAGAAAAACTTCATCAAAATTTTCGCAGCTCTGTTTTTTCAAAATATCTCGCGGCGGTCCCTCTAACAAGGTCCGGCCATCAAAAAGCAAGTGGACTTCTTCACATTTAAAAGCCTCATCCATGTACGACGTCGTCACTACAATTGTGATATTTTCTTCTTTAAGGCCATAAAGAAGCCCCCAAAAATCGCGACGACTTAATGGATCCACACCATTTGTCGGTTCATCCAACAATAGAATCTTCGGCGCCGACAATAGAGCACAAGCAAGCCCTAATTTTTTATACATACCACCAGAAAGCTGTGAAGCTATCCGTTCCGTAAAATCCTCAAGGCGAGTTATTTGCAGCAGCTTTGCTCTTCGTTCGCGATAAACTTCCGGAGTCAGCTTGTAAAGAGTCTTAAAGAACTCCAGATGCTCGTGAACACTTAGCTCTGCATACAAACTTTGTGTCTGAGGCATATAGGCAAGACTCGAACGAATAGCTAAAAAGGAAACTTCCTGTTCATTTTCTCGATAATGAATCTCTCCTTGGTCTGCACGCAAGAGCCCCATCAAGTGCCTTAAGAGCGTTGTCTTGCCTGCTCCCTCGGGACCAATAACCCCATGGATCCGTTGGGCAGAAAAATTCATCGAAAGCCCGTTCAGAGCCAAATTCTTTTTCAGAGTTTTATGGAGATTCGAAACTTCAATGGAGACCCCGTCCTGCATAGACTAGTCTCCCGAGTTCCACTCAAGAGTCATCCCTGGCTTTAGCACTCCATCAGGGTTGTCAAAGCGGATCTTAACTCCATACACCAACCGCGTGCGTTCATCCCGCGTTTGCACATTTTTGGGAGTAAACTCGGCCTCGGGATTGATAAATTCAATCACACCTGGAAATTTTTGGTCCTTTAACTCCGGCAAAGTAGCTTCGATTTTTTGACCAGTTTTAAGAGCTGCGATCTCATCGTGAGGAAGGAAAAAGTAAGCATAGACATCCGCGAGGTTTGCGACTGTTAAAAGCTTAGCCCCGGGGTTGACCATTTCTCCTTCTTCAAAGTACTTAGTCAAAACGATTCCACTGAGGGGCGAACTTACTTCGCACCAACGGGTCCGAAGTTCCAAGTCTGCTTTCTTGGCCCGCACTTGATCATAGGCTTCGGCGGAAATATTCCCACTGCTGTAAAGAGCCCGACTGCGATGATAGTTGCTCTGAGCTAAATCATTACCAATTTTGAGGTCTTCGCAGGACAGAACGACGACGACCTGTCCTTTTTTAACCCAGTCCCCTTCTTTCGCCGCCAGTGTTGCGATCACCGACTGCACCCGCGCCGGAATATCCACTTTCGTGACTTCAACAGTCCCCGCATAATTGAATTTGTTTTTAAAAAAGATCGTTTTGGCTGCAAAAGCCAGAATCAAAAGACCAAAAATGATGGCAAGAACGATCACCTTTTTCTTAGACATAAAAAAAGGCTAACACCACAACGGTCATGACAAAATAAAAAAGCCGTTGTCTTCCAACAACGGCTTTTGATTAAAATCTTTTACCAAAATCAGAAGCGACCCCAGCGCAGCAGTAGCTGCGTCAAGATCGCATCGAACTAAGGTGCAAACCAGCAACGAGGGCGAGCGCCCACAGCATCGCGTGGTGAGTAGCATGAACCTGCTTTGTAGTCCGTGTCGCTTAATTTGTCAGACACAGCTACCGGGCAAAGGTTCCCTGCTAGATAAGTATCCAAACGGCATTGAGTCGCCGGGTGATTATCATCAGTTTGGCGAACTTCATTTTTATCTGGAGTTCCGTAAGTTGGTGGCGTTTTGCTTTTAGAAAGATCTTGGAACAAGTTTGCAACTTGTTGACCCGCCTCAGAGATTCTCAAGCAGATCAAACGATCGTTTACATCTGTGTATTGAGCTTCACAACCAGCTTGCGCAACCGGATCAATAGTCAAACCCGCAACGATAGATGCATTGTCGTCTTCAGCGAAGAACAAACGAAGGCATTTCAAAGCCGCGAAATAGTCAGACGCACCTTCATTAGATGCCCATGCACCAAACCAGCTGTTGATCTTAGGAGCACCTGCATTGTGGTGACCCATTTCGTGGCAGACAACCAAAGCCATACCTTCAACACCGATTGTTTTATGACGAGCCAAACCACCGTACATATTTAGAACGCGAACGTTGCCCTGTCTTTGCGCAGAAGCATTTACAGTTCCATTTGTCCACAAACGGTTGATCTTAAGTGTATCACCCGCAGCTTCAACTTCTGGTTTATAGATCTTTTCAATGCGATCCATAACTTGGTTGAACTGATCTTGAGAGATTCCACCTACAGAAAATAATCCTGCAGGAATGTACTGAGAATTCTCAGGTACGAAACCTTCGCAAACTGAATGGTCACCTACTGCTTTGAACGTGAAACCTGCTGTTGCGATCAATGCAACTACAGCCAATCCACGACGTAATGTCGATTTTGTCATGACTTATCCCCTCCTTGAGTCTAGACGTTGCAAAAATGCTATCAAGATGATGCGGACATTTTCAAATGTTAATATGAGGTTATGTCGCACCACACCTAAGTCGAGCACCCCACCTCCCCCATGCAATCGTAATTAAAGACACATAATAAATTTTCCGAAATATCATTTATAGCTCTGCAATTATCAAAGACAGCGAGGTATTTCATGGCTAACTTCAAACTCTGGATCACCGGTTTGCGCGGAAAACTTTTGCTCTCAGCCTTTTTACCGGTCATCGCATTTTCACTCATTACGGGCGTCGCGATTCATTCTACGAATAAATTAGGCGAGCAACTCCACTCTACATATACAGACATGGTTCCCAACATGGACGCCCTCGGTCTCTTAGCCATGCAACGTGCTCGTGTTGGCTATTTTATTTGGGCGGCTCTTGGAACGCATGATCTTCCTAAATCCCGCCAAGGATTTATGGACAAAACGAAGTCTGCTTGGCAGGACTTTAAGAAGTCCCAGGACTATTATGAAAGCACCCCTCTTTCGGGAGATGAAGTTAAAAACTATCAAAGCGTTAAAGAGCACAAAGCCCGCTTCTATGAACTGACAGACTCCATCGTTTCACTGCTGGCTAAGGGTACGACCGAAGATGACGAAAAAGTTCGAACTCTTATGAATGGTGGCGAGTGGCATATCCTGGCCCAAGAAATTCAAAAAACGTCAGAAGCGAACTTTAAAGTTTATCAAGGCCTGGCAGACGAAGGAAACAAGCAACAAGTCTCTGATCGCAAGCAATTGACTGAGTTGCTTTTGCTGATCTCGGGCTGCTGCATCTTTGCTATATTTGGTATTTTAATGTGGATTGCGTATCGCGTTTCTAATTCGGTCGGCAATATCGCAGGCCAACTTCAAGACTCCGGGACTCAGGTCGCCGCAGCGATTGGACAATTAACTGCTGCTGGCCAAAACCTTTCAGAATCTTCAACGTCTTCCGCAGCGTCACTAGAACAAACCGTGGCTTCTCTGGAAGAGCTTTCGTCGATGGTTAAAATGAATTCTGACAATGCTAAACAGGCAGCGTCACTCTCTCAGTCGTCTAAGGATGCGGCTGAAGAAGGACAAAAAGAGATCGCTGCTTTAATCACTTCTATGGAAGACATTTCCAAATCCTCCAAAAAGATTGAAGAGATTATTACCGTTATCGATGACATCGCGTTCCAGACGAATCTCTTGGCACTGAATGCTGCCGTTGAGGCAGCTCGTGCGGGGGAACAAGGCAAAGGGTTTGCCGTTGTGGCCGAAGCAGTGCGCAGCTTAGCTCAAAGATCCGCTGTTGCCGCCAAGGACATCACAGGACTTATCAAAGAAAGCGTTGCACAAGTCGAACGCGGCTCCCATGTTGCGGATCGCTCGGGCGTGGTTTTAAATAACATCGTCACCTCCGTGAAAAAGGTGTCCGACCTGAACAACGAAATTTCTGCGGCTAGCTCCGAACAAACGACAGGCCTCCAACAAATCAGCAAAGCCATGAATCAATTGGACGAAGGCACTCAAGCCAACGCCGCTTCTTCGGAAGAAATTGCTGCCAGCTCCGAAGAAATCTCCGCCCAAGCTGATCAGATGAAAAAGCTCGTCGAGACTCTGAACCACGTCGTCATTGGGACGACTGTGACTGAAGAAAGTACGGCGCGCACAATATCACGCTTTGATTTAAAACCCGCAACACCAACGGCTAAAGTGATTAAGTTTGAAACTAAGGTCGCTTCATCTTCTAAATTCT
Source organism: Bdellovibrio sp. (assembly GCA_046070625.1). Lineage (GTDB taxonomy): Bacteria > Bdellovibrionota > Bdellovibrionia > Bdellovibrionales > Bdellovibrionaceae > Bdellovibrio. The sequence goes on from JBJTMR010000111.1 coordinate 4,652, forward strand.
CCGTGGCTAAAAAAACACAGAACAGCGCGGCAGAAACTATCCCCTTTGACGACGATGATGACGGTCGAGGCAAAGTTGGGACAACGGACGGTTTTTAATCCGTTGCTCCCCCTGAGGCGCTGTAATACTATTAAGGGGCATGAAAATTCCATTTAATCTGCCCCCACATAGTAGCAACGAAGTCACATACATCTCGCAAGCCATCGCCAATCGCAAGCTCAGCGGCGAAGGGTCTTTCAACAAAAAAGTCGTCGAATGGTTCAAATCACACCTTCAGTGCGAAATGGCGGTTGTCACCCCCTCATGCACATCGGCTCTTGAAATGGCCATGGTTCTGGCCGATATCGGCCCGGGCGATGAAGTGATCCTTCCTTCATTTACATTCACTTCGACGGCCAATGTGATTGCGCTTTATGGAGCAACACCGGTTTTCGTGGATGTCGACCCGGCCACTATGAATATCGATGTCAACGCGATGGAAAAAGCCATTACGGCGAAAACCAAAGTTGTGATGCCCGTCCATTATGCGGGCGTGGCCTGCGAAATGGATCGCATCATGGCCTTATCCGAAAAACACGGATTCATCGTTATTGCCGATGCCGCTCAGGCTATTTTTTCTTCTTACAAAGGAAAACCGACGGGAGCCTGGGGTCACATGGCCGCTTACAGTTTCCACGAAACAAAAAACATCGTCTGCGGTGAAGGGGGCGCATTGATTATCAATGATCCACGCTTTACCGAGCGCGCTGAAGTCGTGCGCGACAAAGGCACCAACCGCCAGCAATTCTTAAATGGCCAAGTCGACAAATACACTTGGCAGGATAAGGGCTCTTCTTATCTGCAATCCGAGTTGGCCGTAGCCTTCTTATACGCGCAACTTGAAGAGGGTGAAAAAATCACCTCTCATCGCTTGACTCATTGGAACCAATATCACCAGGGTTTTGCAGATCTAGAAAAACAAGGTCACTTAAAACGCATGCACATCCCTGGCGATTGCCAAGGCAATGCACATATCTATTACTTCCTCACGAACAGTGCGGAAGAGCGCACCCAGCTTTGGTCTTACTTGAAAGAGTTCGAGATTCAATCTACGTCCCACTATGTACCCCTGCACTCAGCACCAGCAGGATTGCGTTTTGGTCGCGTTTCGGGCTCTATGAAAATCACTGATGACTATGCCAACCGCCTGCTGCGCATGCCGATGTATGCCGACCTATCGCGCGACGAAGTGGCTTTTGTTATTGATAAGGTTCATGCCTTTTTCGCAAAGAAGTAGTTTATGAAAAATATCCGTGTGCTTCATGTTTTGCATTCGCACTCTTGGGGTGGCCTTGAGCTTTACACTGTGGAGCTCATTAAAAAACTGGCAAGCACCGGACACACACAGTATGTATTATGTTTCGCGAACTCTCGAGTGGCGAAAGAACTTTCCACTGAAAACATCGTGGTGATCCCCACTTCAAAAGCCAAGATTTCAAAATTTGCAGAGGCGCGATTCATCCGCAAAGCCATTGCCAAACATAGCATCACTCACCTGCACTCTCATAGTCGTGTGGATATGTGGGCTTGTGCGATGGCCCGTTGGTTCAATCCAGACATCAAGCACATCTACAATCTCTATATGAATGCCGTTCCGAAAAAGGACTTTGTTCATCGCGAACTGTTTAAGCGCGTCGATGCCCTTTGCAGCTCTTCAGAGACCATCTTAAACGATGTGCGTGTGAACTTCCCTATCACACCTGAAAAACTACGTCTGATTCGCTACGGACGCGAAACTGAGCTATTTAAACACGATCCACAGGTGCGGGCTTCGGTGCGCGAAGCGCTCCACGTGCAAGCCCCCGAATTGGTGGTCGGAACACTGTGCCGCATTGATGCCGGCAAAGGGGTGCGAGAGCTGGTTGATTCGTTGGAATTCCTCACCGACGAAGAACTGCAAAAAATCCAACTGTGGGTTATTGGGGCACCGACCGCCACGGGTCATGATGCTGCTGGTAACACGACTTACGAAGAAGACTCTTGGAATTTATTTACGTGGCTTCAAGATAAGATCAAAACACCACGTCTGCACAAACACCTGGTGCACATTCCTTTTCAAAAGGAATACATTCGCTATATTGATGCGTTGGATATTTTCACTTTAGCTTCTTACAACGAAACCTATTCCCTGAGTGTTCTGGATGCCATGATGATGGGGAAACCCGTTATCGGCACCAATGCCGGAGGAACTCCAGAACAAACCGGCAAGAATGAACGAGGCCTTTTAGCAGATCCTCGTTCGGCAAAATCTTTGGCAGAATGTATTCGTACGTATTTGAAAAATCCGGATTTGATTCAGACTCAAGGAACAAAAGCCCAAGAATGGGCCCTTGCGAATCACAACTGGCCAAGCACCTTGAACCAGTTCTTAAAATTATACCAGGAACTTTAAGAAACACCCAAGGCGCGTAAGCCTTGGACAATCACCACGACCAGTATGTAGGCCCCGACGTTGAACGCCACCAACTGCCCTAAGGCCATCGCCACGGATCCGCTTTCACGCATTTGTACGGCCACCGTCGACATACACTGCAAAGCAATCATAAAGAAAATCATCAGGCCGATCACACTGCTCACGGTAAAGATCTTTTCGCCGTGACGGTTCACTGCGGTTTCCATTTGCGCAAGCAACGACTGCTGCTGAGTTTCTTCGTTATCGTCTGTGATATTGAAGGTTACCGCTAAAGAGGAAACAAAAACTTCACGCGCGGCAAAAGCAGAAATCAAGCCTACGCCCACACGCCAGTCAACACCCATCGGAGCCACAACGGGCTCAATGACTTTACCCAGTTGCCCCGCATAGCTTTGTTCTAATTTATCGTGAGCATTTTCGATAGAATAGTTCGGGAAGTTTGTTCCGACCCAGATCAAAACTGAAAAAATAAAGATCGGTGGACCCGCGCGCTTGACGTAAGACAATGTACGAGTCAAAGCCTGACGAATCAAAACGCGAATTTTTGGCTTACGGTAAATTGGCAATTCCATCATAAAGAATGACGTATCACGCTCTGGCAAAAATTTATTTACAATCCCCGCCGCAATACCACCAATAAGCATCGATCCCAGGTACAACGCTGCTAAAACAAAACCCGCCATCCAGGCCGATTTCCCATGGAATAAAAAGGCAATCAAAAGTGCATAAACTGGCAAACGCGCGGAGCACGTCATCAACGGAATTACGAACGATGTTATCCAGCGATCACGAGCGGACGCGATATTACGAGTCGCAATAATCGCGGGCACCGCACAGGCAAAGCCCGACAAGATAGGAACAAAAGAACGACCACTCATGCCTAAAGCCGAAAATGGACGATCAATAAGCGTCGCTGCGCGCGCCAGGTAACCTGACCCTTCCAGCAAACCAATTCCAAAGAACAAGATAAAAATTTGCGGGATAAATACCATAAAGGCGCCAAAGCTAGAAACCACGCCGTTCGCCAGAAAGTCTGCCCACAAAGTTCCTGGAGCGATCTGCGCCACCACGCTATTCAGGGAACTGAACGCTTTATCAATCAAATCCATAAAGGGTGTTGCGAGCCAAAAGATGGAAGAAAATAATCCACCCATGATAAGCAAAAACATCACCAATCCCAAATAAGGGTGCAACAACACGCGATCGATTTTTTCGGTTTGCGCGACGATGTTATTTAAACGATCTTCTGGATGATCCGTCTTGTGGCTCAAAGCTTCACTGGCTATGCGCTCGCACTCTTTCATTTTCTGATCAAGTGTTTCAAAACTCCAAACTTTTGGTTTTTGTGGGAAAACATCCAAAGGCACCTTTTGGGCTTCGGCGACAATCTCTAGCAATCCACCGGCTAACAAACCATCGAAAGCCAAGACTGGGCAGCCCAAAGTTTTACGCAAATAATCGAGATCAATCTCGATTCCTTCTTTGCGCAAAAGGTCCGACATCGTGATCACAGCGATCATCGGAAATCCTGTTTCCTTGACTTGCAATGCTAGCTGCAAGTGACGTGATAACTGTGTGCCATCCAGGACAACAATAATTCCCGTCGCTTCACCAAATTCAGGGTTTTCATAGATAGACTTCAGAGTGACAACTTCATCAGCACTCTTGGGATGAAGAGAATAAGTTCCTGGCGTATCCATCGCCATGATGCCTTCGCCAAGGTGCGGAGCCAGTTTCCCCAAAGAATACTCAACCGTCGCGCCCGGATAGTTCACCGTTTTAAAGCGCGCACCCGTGAGCCAATTATAAAGAGTTGTTTTGCCAGAGTTTGGAGCCCCGACCAGAGCGATGACTCTGTGATTTTTTACTTCAACGTCACTTGGGCGCATACGGCTTCCTCATTTCGCAAAGCCAGGAAACTGGTTTTAAAACGCACCAACAGAGGTCCTCCAAAAGGAGCACGCCCTAAAATAGTGAGCTTCATACCCGCGCGAAGGCCCATCTCATGCAGTCGCTCACGCAGGAGATGTTCTCCGGCGATACTGAGAATTTCAACAGACTGTCCTGGTTTAATGGATGGATCTAATAAGTTCATTTTTCCCTCTGGGAATGCGCTGAACTAACAGTTAAAATCATCCGTTCCCAAAGGGAAGTTCTTTGCCAAGCCATGGGGCAATTGAAAACAAGTTGATAATGAGTTTCATCCCACACGCCTAAAGAATAGGCATAATTGAAGCTAAGTTCGCATTTTTCCTAATAAATTCGAATTTCAGGACTCTACCCAGGGACTACCGTCGCCGCCCCTTGCCCGCGGGTTTCCTCAACAGAGACGCGCACCTTTTGCACTCCGTACTTTTTAAACTCTTCATAGAATTCAAGAGCCAGAATTTTAGAAAGGTTTTCTACGCTGGTGTTGGTCACGGGCAACAAAAGCACTTCGTCTTTTGGGAAGACATAGAAGCGATCGCGGAAGGTCACTTCCAGGGATTTCTCTGTCGTCTTAAATTTCATGTCCGGGTGATTTTTCGGCAAAAGTACAATCTCGTCCCAAACATCCAGACGAGCCTTAATGTATTTCTTAAAGACGTTAAAATCGATAAAATAGCCTTCAGCATGCAGAGTTTCCTCTGCGGGAGCTTTAATGTCGACTTTGACCTGATAGTTGTGTCCATGCAAACGTTCGGCATGTTGCTCATCAAAGATCAAAAAATGAGCCGCGGAAAATTTGAAATTTTGCTTTGCTAAATGCAATGTGGTCGTGGACATAACTCACCTCAAGTGCTTATATCATTAACATGAATTTCGAACTGAAGCAGCACTTTCAAATTGAATCCGCCCGTTTCCTTCCTCATCTGCCAGCAGGACACCCATGCTCGCGCATGCATGGTCACAGTTTTAAGCTGGTTTTAACCCTGGTGGGCCCTTTGGATGGCAAAATTGGCTGGGTGATCGACTATAACGATATTCAAGCGAAGATGAAGCCTCTTTTAGAGCAAATCGACCACCGAGTACTGAATGAAGTCCCGGGCCTGGAAAATCCGACCTCGGAGCTTTTGGCCAAATGGGTCTATGACCGCGCGAAAAATGAGTTTCCGATGCTCACTCGAGTTTCTGTTGCAGAAACTCCACTGACTGAGTGCTCCTACCCGGCTTAATAAATCTTTTCCAGAGCAGAGTTGTCTAGTGTTTAGACAACTCTGCAAGTTTTATCTTAGGACCCCACCGGATCTCGCGCTTCCTCCTAAAGTGCCTTAGAATCTCGACACCTATAGTTGCAAACGCTTTGAGGCGTTTAGGAGATTTGGGTGCTGAAAAGTCTGGTCTTTCTGACATTCTTATTGCTGTTAACTCAGGGCGGTTGGGCTGCTCCTGCGCGCAAAAAATCTCCCGTAAACAACACTCAAAAAGCGGCAGTTGCCGCAAAGACTTCAGCCAAAGCTTCAGCGAAAAAAAAACTGACTTCCAAAATAACCTCCCAAGTGTCGCCAACAAAAACTTCTTCTGTGGTTATAGCGCCCGTACAAAAACCTCTTCCGCCGAAACCTTTCAAAGCGACCTATGCTGGTCTAACCGCTCCGAGCGCCACATTGTCAGCAGTTCGCGCAGATACGAAGGTGGAGCCCCACTACACGAACGTTTTACAGATGGGGACCGTCTTTAAAACTTTAACAGCATCCACTCAAGGTGCAGGCAACAATCACGACGTGGTTCTAGAGCCGAACACTCCGATGGGTTTTTCATTGGGTTGGTCAAGCCGCCCTCTCGGTATTTCCCTGACAGGCAATATAGCTAACGGTGCTCGCAATAGCGAGAAAGTGAATACCTCTGCAGAAGACTATCAACTCCGTTATTTTAGCTCTAAAGTCGGAATTGAACTTATCTATCAACGTTACACAGGATTCGACCAACATGCCGCGAATACCTCTGGCGGCCCTTTCGTAGACCCCTCCGAAGTTAAACAAGGCGATATGAGCATGACCATGCTACAAGCACAATTTGACTGGGCCTTCTATGGCGTGGGCATCTTAGAATCCTTCGGCCCAGCTTGGGAAAAACCCCAAAAAGATGGCGCCGCTTACTATGTGACTTCAAGTCTTTCGCAAGCCGAAATCAGTAGTCCGAAACCTTTCCTTCCTGCCGATGCGACAGCCGATTACGGGAATGATGCGACTCTGACCGAGGGAAAATATCAAACTTTCGGAGTGGGCCTTGGTGCTTCTTATGTTTGGCAATGGACACGTTTTTATGTCGGCGTTTTCGGCAGCATCCAAGGTGGACCGCAAAAACAAACCTATAAAACCACAACAATGGAATGGGATAATTTGAAGTACGTTTGGTTCCCTCAAGCGAAACTCGTTATTGGTTACGACTGGGGCACTTGGTACATAAATGCTATTGGTCACACTCACCGCGTGAGTGTGGATCTGAAAGATACCGATCTTGCGTTTTTCTCGCAAGATGGCGGTATCTATGTGGGATCAAGATTTTAGTTTATTTGATTAAAGAACCATTCACGCGAACGCTCGGCCCTAGATTCATCTCACCTTCAAACTTCTGTCTAAACATCGGCGGATAAATCATCACAACCGTAGAACCCATGCGGAACATTCCAAGCTCGTCGCCTTTTTTCACAGGGATCTCGGGGGTGTAGTGCTTATGCTTGAACTGCATCGAGTCGTCTTGATTTCCGACGATCGTTTTATCAAAGGCAAGTTCTATGTAACCCACGTTAGTCGCTCCAACGAAGACCGCAGCAACAGGACCAAAATCAGTTTGAATTTCCACCAGCACTCGCTCGTTAATGGAAAAAAGATTGGGAACATTCGTTGTGCTCCATTCGTTCACGGGCCATAGTTCACCCGGCATGTGGCGCACGTCTGAAATATGACCATCAACTGGAGAATGCACACGGTGATAATCCGTGGGGCATAGATAGTAAGTCATAAAAAAGCCGCCGGCCCATTTTTTATCGCAGTCCGGATCTTTGGTGAACTCATTCAGCTTATAAGTATGCCCTTTAGCTTGAATCAAAGTACCACTATCGATCGGAGCCGCCTGAGTAATTTGACTGTCCGCCGGGTGCACGGCCCAAGAACTGCCGATAGGACGAATGCCCGACTTTAAGCGGCGAACAAAGAAGTCGCCAATGCTCTTATACTGAGTATAAGGTTTTTCAGCCTCATCCAAGGCGATGTTGTACCAAGAAGCAAAGCCCTTGATCGTCAGGTTTGCAAACCAACGAGGCCCTTCAAAGTGCATAAGTTTACCGACGAAGCGGCTCAAAGATCTTTTAGGAAGAATTCTAGTAATTGCTGACATATATAAATTCTTTAACCAGGAATGTGGCCTTTGTCACGCCGTCTTGTTTTTGGTATAACAGAGTCATAAAAATAACCCTATTTTGGTGCTTAACAGGCTCCCCGCGAGGTTCAGATGTCTAAGATATTCAACAATATCGAAATCCCTATTGATCAAGACCTAGAAGAAAAGCTCCAATGGTTGGTGCCCGAGCACGGACCTTACCGCATCCTTCGCCAAAGTGTGGACGCGCGTCGCAAGCACTCCCCGCATTTCGTTTACTCCGTTGAGGTCGCTGAAAAAGGCGAGACTTTAAATAATCCCGAATTCAGTCTAGAGAAAATCTCAAACCCGAAAGAAAAACCGCTGATCGTGGGCACTGGTCCCGCGGGTCTTTTCGCCGCTTTGCGCTTTGTCGAACGCGGAGTTCCCTGTGTGCTGTTTGAACGCGGTTCCGACAGCGCGGATCGTATGAAGGGCATTAATCAATACTGGCGCTATGGGAAGCTTGATACGCGCAACAACGTTTGCTTCGGTGAAGGTGGTGCGGGACTTTACTCTGATGGAAAGCTGATCACGCGTATTAAATCTCCGCACATTCCTTATGTGATGAATCGCTTGGTTCAATTTGGTGCCCCCGCAGAAATCCAATGGCTTTCAAATCCCCACGTGGGTTCTGATCGCATTCGTCGTGTGATTCCGAAGCTTCGTGAATATTTAAAAGCCAATGGCTGCGAAATTCATTTCAACACGCAAGTGACTGAAATTTTGATGGAAGGCAAACAAACTGTCGGCGTTCGCACCGAACACCGCACTGAGTTCAAATCTCCGCATGTGATTTTGGCGACGGGCCACTCGGCGGAAGACATGATCAATCACTTGCATGAAATTGGCGTGCATTTGGATGGTAAATCCTTTGCGATGGGCTTACGCATTGAGCACTCGCAAGCTGATATTAATAAAATCCAGTACCGTGAATTTTCAGAACATCCAAAACTGGGTGCGGCTAACTACAAATTAGCTGACCATGACGATAAGACTGGCATTGGCGTTTATTCATTCTGTATGTGTCCTGGCGGCTATGTTCTTTCAGCCGGAACTGAAGCCGACGGCATCGTCTGCAATGGGATGAGCAACTACAACCGTAACTCCCCGTATGCTAATGCTGCGATCGTGGTCAGCATTGATCATGAAAAGCTTTTTGGTAAAGACATATTCGGCGGAATGAAACTTCGTCGCGAACTTGAAACACGCGCTTTTAAAACCGTGCAAGCCAATGGGGGCACCAAAGAACTGCCAGCTCAAAACTTGATGGACTTTTTACAAGGACCATCGAAAAAAGGCCCTCGCGACTTACGCGCGGGATCTTCACCGTCAGGCGCTCTGAACATTCGCCTGGATGAGATCCTAGAACCGCACATGACAAAACGCATTCGCGAAGGTTTGCAAAACTTCAATCGCAATATGAAAGGCTTCATCGTCGAAGAAGCCCAACTGTACGGAATCGAATCCCGCACCAGTTGCCCCGTCCGCATAACCCGCGATAACGAAACCCTGGAAAGCATTTCCCACGCCGGCCTTTATCCCGCGGGCGAAGGTGCCGGCTACGCCGGAGGAATCACCTCCGCCGCCTGTGACGGCATCCGCATAGCCGAAAAAATCATCTCCAAACTTTAGGGTGCCTGCCACATTTTCGGAAAAAGTGCCTGGCACCTTTTCTGCGACTCGTTGCGTTTAAGCCGCTTGTGAAAACACAAGCGGTTTATTTTTTGGAATGGCGTTAGACTGCTTCACAACATTGCTTTGCTGGAGGTTTTTCTAATGCATTTTATTTGGACGCTGATTATTGGTTTTATCATTGGCTTAGTTGCGCGCTTTCTTATGCCGGGAAATCAAAAGCTCGGAATCATAATGACGACCATCCTGGGAATCATTGGCGCCTTTGTTGGTGCGTTTCTCGGACAGGCACTGGGAATTTATGCTGAAGGTGAGCCAGCTGGTTTTATCTTTTCTGTGATTGGCGCACTGATTGTTCTCTTTATTGCAAAGCGCTTCGCGAAGTAACTCACAAAAAAGTGCCAGGCACTTTTTCCGAAAATGTGGCAGGCATCCTTTAATT
>JBJTMR010000112.1:0-38478 GCA_046070625.1 Bdellovibrio sp.
CTGTTTATGATTTTACTTTTTGCGACATTATGGGTGATGTGGCGACGTCAGGAGAGCAATTCAAAGACTTGGTTTATGGTCATGTTCCTTTTGGTATCGATGGGAGCTACGTTGGTAATTTTGCCAAGTCAGTTAGGCGCTCCGTTAAGATATGCATTTAATATTGTCTATGGGCCGTTTTTCTTTTTGCCAGTGTTATTGGATGTATTGTTTGGTGAAAAATGGACCAACAAGGCATTGCTTACTGCCTCGGCTGTCTTATTGGTTTGGGGGCTTGGCACAATTCAGAGTCCGCAGGCCATAGCGAACTTGCGTACTTATTATCCCGAGGAAGTGAAATGCTTGGACGAAAATTTAAGTTCTCGCGGAATTACTCAAGGGATCTCTGGTTATTGGGATGCGAAGCGCATTGCTTATACCAGTCACGCGGGATTGCAACTAGCTCAGTTGAACATGGATGAAAAAACTTATCACTATTGGATTACGAATAAAAAAGTATTCACGGGTAAGTATGATTTCATCATTGCTCATAATTCATACCGCCCTGAGTATGAAAAGACAGTTGAGCAAATCGCTGCAGACTTCGGTGCACCGTTAGAGACAATTGATTGCGGTGTATACAAAGCGATGCTGTATCCACCGGATTTGATCGCTTCGAAGATGAAATCTACGGTTGTGAAGAAGTAGTTTGTTCTAAACGCCTTCTTTCGAGGTATCCAAACGAGATACCTAAAAACATCAGCAGATAATTTCTAGCAGAGTGAAGCATTAAAGGGGCTTCGGTAAAAGAGGCCCCTAGGTAGGCAACTATCACCAAAAAAGCTCCTAGGGCGATAGCTTGATCTGTTTGCCCTTTAAGTTGGATGACTTTTTTTCTGAAATAGTTAAATGCGATAGCAAAAATTCCGAGGTAGCTTATGAAGCCAATGATGCCGCTGCCGACCATAATTTGTAGATATTGGTTATGAGCGTGAGGGTGCACTAACATGCCATCGAAGCCAAGGCGGTGATAGTACTCAGGGATCATTCGATAGTTTCCATAAAAACCAACTCCAAATATGGGGTGATCTTTGAAGATTTCCCAGTTGGTTTTCCAGATCACTAAACGCATTGCTTGTGAGTTTCCCGTGGAAAACTTGAGGCTGTACAGAATCCGACTTTGAAAATCGAATGTGTTGAAGTGCCACATGGCCGCAAAAATCAAAAGCATAACGCCTAGGGCGTAGAAAACCTTTTTTCTTTTAAAGAAAAAAGGCAACGCGAAGATGCACAAAAGGCATCCGACCCAGGCGCTGCGGGTCATTGTTCCATACGTGGCGACCGTTAAAATCAATAGCGGAGTAATATAGAAAAGTAGTTTTTTAGTCAGGGGGTGGTGCTTCGGTGAGATTAAACCGAACGCAAAAGCCCAAAGCATCAAGGCCGACATAGCGAACACATTTGCATTTCCCAAAATACCTTCAAAGCGAACGCCCGGAATATGAGGGATTGAGTATTGTCGAACGATAGATAAGCCGGTAACAACAGCGGCCACTAGGATCCCGAGTTGGAGTTTGGAATGTGTGATCTCTTTATTGAACCCAACCAAAATCATCCCGTAGAGGGCTAATATCCATCTTAACCCCAAATACTCCTCAATCTGCTCGCCACCCAGGCCAGGGATTAGGACGTAGCCCAATAAATTTGCAATCAGCCACATAGCTACGAGGACGTTGATTGTTTTAAATGTACTGGTTTTGGGAATGTGGAGCGCATCTTTTGATGAGGATAAAAACAGTGCGATGATTATGGAAAGCGCTATGAAGGCGTCTGCAATGCTTGGAGATAGGATATTGGAGGCTATAGCGATTGTGCTGCTGAAAAGTAGGGCAAAATTTCCAATTTGTCGTGTCGATACTTTTTTAGAACTATTTTGCATGATGCCTCTACAGAGAATGAGAGTCGCAGAGTATCAAAAATTAGAGCTAAGGCAAGTTCGAAACCAGACGGAAAGATATTAAAATAACGTGTAAATGCATATATTTACGACATGCGGCAAATAACGTTTCGTAGTCAAAATTATTTACTTTGCTCTGTGAGCGATTACTATGTGTTGAATAAAAATCAGGGGAACAATGAGCTCTTTGTTGTCGAATTTAAAAGCTAAAAACGCGGTTATAGGTATTGTGGGATTAGGGTATGTTGGACTTCCGTTAGCTATTCGCTATGCTGAAGCGGGCTTTAAAGTTTTAGGTTTTGACATTGATGACTTCAAAATCAAAAAAATTTCAGCTAAAGAAAGCTATATCGAGCATATTCCAAAATCGGCAGTTGCAGTCGCTGCTTCTCAGGGCTTTTCTGCGACGACAGACTTTACTCAAATATCTAATGTTGACGCAATTATTCTCTGTGTGCCAACTCCGTTGAATAAATATCGTGAGCCTGATCTTAGTTTCGTCTTAAACACAATGGACAGTTTGGTGCCTTATTTGCGTAAGGATCAGGTGGTGTCATTAGAGAGCACGACTTACCCAGGGACGACTGATGAAGAGTTGAAGCCGCGTATTGAATCACGAGGTTTTATTGTGGGTCAGGATGTCTTTTTAGTGTTTTCTCCGGAACGTGAAGATCCAGGGAACCCAAACTTTTCAACTCGCACGATTCCTAAAGTAGTTGGTGGTTATAGTAAATCTTGTCTTGAAATTGGTTTAGCCCTTTATGGCGGGGTGATTGATAAGGTTGTGCCTGTTTCTTCTACTAAAGCGGCAGAGATGACTAAGCTTCTGGAGAATATTCATCGTTCCGTGAATATCGGTCTTGTGAATGAAATGAAAATTGTTGCAGATAAAATGGGCATTGATATTCATGAGGTTATTGATGCAGCGGCGACAAAGCCGTTTGGTTTTGTTGCTTATCGTCCAGGGCCAGGGATCGGAGGACACTGTATCCCGATCGATCCATTCTACCTAACATGGAAAGCTCGCGAGTACGGTATTCATACACGCTTCATTGAGCTTGCCGGTGAAATCAATTCCTCTATGCCAAGTTATGTGATGAAGAAGATTGCTGTGGCATTGAATGACCGTTGCAAGTCTGTGAAGTCTGCAAAGGTGTTGGTGTTAGGTATTTCTTATAAGAAGAATATCGATGACATGCGCGAGTCTCCGTCTGTTTTCTTAATGGAAAAATTAAGAGATGACGGAGCAATCGTTGACTACGCGGATCCACATGTTCCGGTGTTCCCTAAGATGCGTGAACATAATTTTGATTTGGAGAGTGTGGTGGTGACGCCTCAAGTTTTGGAATCTTATGACTGTGTGGTGTTGGCGACAGATCACGATAAGTTCGATTATAGAATGATTTTTGAGCATGCGAAGCTGATCGTGGATACGCGCGGGAAGTATCGCCAAGAGTCTCCAAAAGTCGTGAAGGCGTAGTTTATGAATTTTGCGATTATCGGTGTAGGTGGTTATATCGCTCCAAGACACTTGGAAGCGATCAAAGAATTAGGTCATAACTTGGTAGCAGCCTATGATCCGAAAGACTCTGTTGGAATTATGGATCGCTATTTTCCTGATTGCCAATTTTACACGGACTTTGAACGCTTCGAATCTTTCATTGATTCCTTGAAAGGCACGAAAGATCAAGTGGAGTACGTTGCGATCTGTACGCCAAACTACATGCATGCTTCTCATATCAAGTTTGCTTTGAGCCATGGGGCTCATGCGATTTGTGAAAAGCCTTTGGTGCTTTACAAAAAGGACATCGATGATCTTTTGGTCTATGAGGATAAGTATGATCGCAAAGTCTATACGGTTCTTCAATTGCGCGTTCATGATGCGATTCTCGCGTTGAAAAAGAAAATCGAAGCTGAGAAAAAACCACTTCATGAAATTGAATTGGTTTACATGACGTCCCGTGGCCAGTGGTATCATGAGTCTTGGAAGGGTGACGTTAAAAAGTCCGGCGGTCTTTCTACGAATATCGGTGTACATTTCTTTGATATGCTTACATGGATCTTCGGCGAGCCGAAAGAAATTAAAAGCGGCGAAAAATCTGCATCGTATGAATCGGGTGAGTTGTTACTAGAAAAGGCCCGCGTAAAGTGGAGTCTGACTATCGACAGAAAATATCTTCCGCCTGAAGCGGTGAAGAGTGGTAAAACAACATTCCGTTCCATCAAAATCGATGGCGAAGAATTTGAATTTTCCGAAGGCTTCACTGAGCTTCATAAAAGAGTTTACCGTGACGTTCTTTCGGGAAAAGGTTACGGCCTTGAATCTGCCCGGGCTGCTATTGAGATCGTTGAAAAAATCCGGGTGCAATAATGAACTATACCAAGCACGAAACAGCTATTGTTGATGAGGGCGCACAAATTGGCGATGAGACACGGATTTGGCACTGGGTTCATATTAGTGCTAAAGCTAAAATCGGCAAGAAGTGCTCTTTTGGTCAAAATGTTTTTGTAGGCAACAACGTTGTCATAGGCGATAACTGTAAAGTCCAAAACAACGTTTCGGTATATGACAATGTCACTATGGAAGACGATGTTTTCTGTGGGCCCAGCATGGTGTTCACTAATGTGATCAATCCACGTTCGGTAGTTGTTCGTAAAAATGAATACCTCAATACTATTGTAAAAAAAGGTGCCACGATTGGGGCGAATGCGACGATTGTTTGTGGAGTCACTTTGGGGGAGTATTGTTTTATCGCAGCCGGTGCTGTGATCATTAGGGACGTGAAGCCATATGCCTTGATGGCCGGAGTGCCGGCAAAGCATATCGGTTGGATGAGTCGCTTTGGGGAACGTATTGATTTGCCACTTCGTGGAAGCGGTCAGTGGAAGTGCCCCCACTTTGAAGACACGTATCTGCTTAGTGGTGATGAATTGAAGGTTGTGTAATGCAACGTAGGAAGCGACTTGTGATATTGGGGCCAGCAGAGGGGCTGCATCTGTTCAAATGGATCAGGCCATTTGTGGATAGCTATGAGGTCACTGCTCTCACATTTCATAATAATGAAGTGCCCCCTGATATTCTAGGTAAATTTACATATAAGAAGCTACCGCGATTAACGGGTACGAAGTTCGATTTTCTCATAAATATTTTTCGAATTGCATATGAATTCGCTAAAATTAAGCCTGATTTGATTCATGCTCACTATGCTAGTTCTTATGGATTCATTGTTGTTTTGGCTTCTAAACTTCTGCCTTATTTAAAAGCAAAAAAATGTATCACTATATGGGGCTCAGATTTTCTGCTAACAATTAAGAGACCCTTTGGTGGATGCTTTCTTCGATTTGTCTTAGGAAATTACAATTGGATCAATTCTCCGAATGAATATATAAAGAGCAAAATTGTTGAATTGGATATCCAAGTTTCGGTTGATGTATTTCAGTACGGTGTAAAAGTTGAAGGCTTTGATCGCTCGGTTAACGAAGAAATAGAATCTAAGTATAAAGATCTTCAAACGATTAAGATTATTTCAAATCGTGGTTGGTCCCCCATTTATAACATTGAGAATGTAATAGAAGGCTTTAAAATGGCCCTTCTAAAAAAGCCAAATTTGAGGCTGATTGTATCCAATGGAGGGTCGACGTCAGAATCAGAGACGGTGCATGCCTTGTGTGCCGGAACTCCTGAAATTCGCATCATAGGATGGACGAGTAGGGAAGAATTAGTCCGGGAGCTCTCTCAAGCGCATATTGTCTTAAGTGTTCCACTCAGTGATGGGATGCCATTATCAGTTCTTGAAGCGGTATATTTTGGTTGCTTCCCTTTGCTTTCCGATTTGCCTGCAAATCGGGAAATTCTTGAAAATTGTGACGGACAAATCGTGGGTTTCTCGGCAAGTGAAATTGCTGAAGGTATCATTCGATCAGTCTCAGAGGTCGGAGTGTTCTCTTATCTGCATAATCAAGAAGTGATTAAAGAAAAGTATTCGTATGAGAGAAATATGGAGCGGTTGCGTTTTGTGTATGACAGACTTCTGTTTAGTGAGCGGTAAAAGCTATAGTAGGGTATCGCGTTAAGTTTAGAGTTTTGTTTTGTAGATGATCTTAGGAAGGATATTTTGTGAAGAAGGTATTGGTGACTGGAGCAGATGGATTTATTGGTTCTCATTTGACGGAGTATTTGGTTCGTCAAGGATATCAAGTTCGAGCTTTAAGTTATTATAATTCATTCAATAACTGGGGCTGGTTAGAGGATTCCCCAGTTCTCAAGGATATCGAGGTTGTTTCTGGCGATATTCGCGATCCTTTTTTCTGCAAAAAAATTACAATCGGAATGGATCAGGTATTTCATTTGGCGGCGTTAATCGCTATTCCATTTTCTTACTCCGCGCCGCAACTTTATGTTGAGACAAATGTTACTGGGACGTTGAATATGTGCCAGGCGGCTCTTGATGTGGGGGTAGAAAAAATAATTCATACCTCGACGAGCGAAGTTTATGGAACTGCACAGTATGTTCCCATTGACGAAAAACATCCTTTGCAGCCGCAGTCTCCTTACAGTGCTTCTAAGATTGGCGCGGATGCAATCGCTATGAGCTATTACAACGCTTTCAATCTTCCATTAACGATTGCACGCCCATTTAACACTTACGGTCCAAGGCAATCGGCTCGGGCCGTTATCCCAACGATGATTTCTCAAATTGCCAGGGGAAAAAAAGAAATCACACTGGGTGATATGAGTCCGACCAGGGATTTTAACTACGTGGAAGATACTTGTCGTGGGTTTGTCGCATTGGCAAAATCCGATAAATCAGTGGGGCAAACAATCAATATTGGATCGAATTATGAAATCTCTATTGAGGATACATTCAAGTTGATCGCTAAGGTGATGGGCAAAAATGATATCCATTGGATTCAAGATGCCGCACGTCTTCGTCCTGAAAAGTCTGAAGTGATGAGGCTATGGGCCGATAATAAGAAAATTAAGCAACTGACTGGTTTTGTTCCTGAAGTTTCAATTGAAGAAGGTCTGCGTCGTACGGCGGAATGGTTTACTCAGCCAGAAAATCTAAAAAAATATAAGGTTGAACTTTATAATGTCTAAGGTAACTCGATTGAAAGTATTAGTCACGGGAGCTCAGGGGTTCATTGGATCTCATCTAGCTCAATATTTTCAGGACAGTGCTGACATTGAGATTGTTCCGTATAATTCTAAAAGTAAAGGTGAGATAGCTAGTGGGTGTCTCAATGCGGAGCCTTGCGATGTTGTTGTTCATCTTGCTTCGAAGGTGTTTATTCCCGAGAGTTGGGAAAAGCCTAACGAATACTATCAAACCAATGTGATGGGAACTATTGGGGCTTTGGAATATTGCCGTAAAAACAAAGCCCGCATGATTTATTTTTCGTCAATTGTATACTCGCAGCCTTTTCAAAATCCGATTTCGGAAGATCATACATTGGGCGCGACAAATCCATACAGTTATAGCAAATTAGCGGCGGAGAATAGCTGTCAGTTCTATGCGGATCAATTTGGTGTCCCCGTAACAATTCTCAGACCCTTCAATATTTACGGTCCGGGGCAAAAGCAAAGCTTCTTGATTCCAAAAATTATTCAGCAGGCTTTGAATCCAGATTCTGACGTCATTGAACTGCAAACATTGTCGCCTCGTCGTGATTATCTTTACGTTGAAGATTTGTGCTCCTTACTTGAAAAAATACTTCTTCATCCGCAATCTGGAAAGTTCAATGTGGCGTCTGGAAAAAGTCACTCAGTCCAAGACGTTGTTGATACTGTTCAAAAAGTTCTGGGTAGTAAAAAGTCCGTCGTCGCTACAGGAATCGTGCGTAAAGACGATCCAATCGAGATCGTAGGTGATATCAAGAAAGTCAAAACGACCTTCCATTGGGAACCGCGTTTCAGTCTTGAGATGGGCCTGACAAAAATAGTCGAGGACATTAAAACGCCGGTGATTAAATCGGGAGCCGAGGGTAGCGAGCTGCTTTCATTAATTCAGTCGCTGTATCCAAATCGTGATGTTATTGCTTTGCATGAGCCCGTTTTTAGAGGCAACGAAGAAAAGTACTTATTGGATTGTTTGAAAACTACTTTGGTTTCAACTATTGGTCCCTATGTTTCTGAGTTTGAAAAGCACATCGCTAATTTTACTGGATCTAAATTTGCTATTGCGACGATGAATGGAACATCTGCTCTGCATATGGCTTTGATGTTAGCAGGAGTTGAGCGTGATGATGAAGTCCTCACACAGGGACTGACGTTTGTGGCAACGGCAAATGCTATTTCCTATTGTCATGCAAAGCCCGTTTTTCTTGACAGTGATTTAAGTAATCTGGGGCTCTCACTAAGCGCTCTGCAGATATTCTTGCAAGAAAACACAGAGGTTCGTGATAATGGCTTCTGTTATAATAAAATGACGAACCGTAGAATTAAAGCTTGCGTTCCGATGCATGTCTTTGGGCATGCCGTAGAAATTGATGCCATCGCAGAAATCTGTGCGAAAAATAATATCGAATTGGTCGAAGACGCCGCGGAGGCTTTAGGCAGTTACTATAAAGGCAGACACCTTGGAACTTTCGGTAAAATAGGTATTTTCAGCTTCAACGGCAATAAGATTGTCACCACTGGTGGTGGAGGCATGATAATTACCGATGATCCAGCGCTTGCAAAGCTTGCGAAGCACTTGACCACCACAGCGAAAGTTCCACACTCTTGGAATTTCAGCCATGATCAAGTAGGCTATAATTATCGTCTTCCGAACATCAACGCTGCTCTTGGGTGCGCACAGATGGAAAAATTGGGCGAATTCATCAGAAACAAACAGGAAACAGCTGCGGTTTATCGAGAATTTTGTCTGAAAAAAGGTTTCAATTTTATTGATGAGCCTGTGCACTGCCGATCTAACTTCTGGCTTTGCAGCCTAAGGTTGCCGGATAAGGCAAGTCTTGAGGAGTTTTTGGAAAAGGCCAATGCGCAGAAGATTATGGCCCGCCCATTGTGGAATTTGATGTCGGAACTACCGGCCTTTAAAGGTTGTCAAAATGATGGTTTGAAAAATGCCAAGTATCTGCGCGATCGCGTTGTAAGCTTACCAAGTGGTGTACGATGAAAAAGATTTATCTCATTGGGGCCGGTGGTCATTGCCACTCATGTATTGATGTTATCGAAACAGAGAAGAAATACGAAATCGCCGGTATCTTCGATGTTGATAGTAAAGTAGGTCAAAAGGTTTTGGGTTATCCCATTATTGGTACTGACGAAGATATTGAAAAATACATTCAGCCTGACCATTACTTCTTGATAACTGTGGGGCAGATTAAGTCAGCGGGCAAGCGTAAGGCTCTATTTGAGATGTTAGGTAATCTCAAAGCACAGTTCGCTGTTGTCGTATCACCGCGGGCGTGGGTTTCTCCTCATTCTGAGATCGGGGTTGGAACGATTGTTATGCACGATGCTCTGATCAACGTGAAGGCTTCAGTTGGCGTAAATTGCATTATTAATACTAAAGCTCTCATTGAGCACGACGCTATAATTGAATCTCATTGTCACATTTCGACTGCGGCTGTTGTGAATGGCAATTGCCATGTCAAAGAAGGAAGCTTTATTGGCAGCAATTCTGTGTTGAAAGAGGGGGCACTGGTCGAAAAACTTTCTGTTCTGGGAGCTGGAGCATTTCATAGGTAGTTATATGCAGAAAACACTAATTATTGCCGAAGCTGGCGTCAATCATAATGGAAACTTAGCAGACGCTCTTAAGCTGATTGATGTGGCTGCGGATGCAGGCGCTGATATCGTGAAATTTCAAACCTTTAAAGCCAAAGAGCTTGTGACTGCATCAGCGCAAATGGCGGATTACCAAAAGAACAACTTGGGTAAAGAAGAAACCCAGTTGGACATGCTTAAAAAGTTGGAGCTAGGCTATGAAGATCATCAAGTCCTTATTCAACATTGTAAAAAGCGCAACATTCGTTTTCTTTCAACAGCCTTTGATTTTGATAGTTTGAAATTTCTAAAGTCTTTGAAAATGGGCCTATGGAAAATTCCAAGCGGTGAGATAACAAATCTTCCCTATATTGAAATGATTGGAATTCTTGGCGACCCGGTTATTGTCTCTACAGGGATGTCGGATCAATCGGAAGTTCAAGATGCAATAAATGTTTTGTTAAAAGCTGGTTTACCTATGGAGAAGATTACAGTTCTTCATTGTAATACCGAGTACCCAACGCCTATGAAAGATGTCAATTTGCGTGCGATGAGGGCGCTAGGTGATAGCCTTGGTGTGAGTTATGGCTACTCAGATCACACCATGGGCATTGAGGTTCCTATTGCAGCTGTTTCTCTTGGTGCAACGGTCATCGAAAAGCATTTCACATTGGACCGGAATCTGCCAGGTCCGGATCACAAAGCTTCTTTGGAGCCACTGGAATTGAAGGCTATGGTTGCCGCGATTCGTAACATTGAATTGGCATTAGGCGATACAAAGAAAGTTCCATCCGAAAGTGAAATTAAAAATCGTGGAATCGCACGAAAATCTATTGTAGCGAAATGCGCGATTAAAGCCGGAGAGTTATTTAGTGCCGAGAATATCACTACACGTCGACCAGGGACGGGGATTTCTCCGATGCGCTGGCATGAAATTATTGGTCGCAAAGCAAGTCGTGACTACGAGGTCAATGAGTTAATTCATGATAACTAAGATTTGCGTTTTTACTAGTACGAGAGCGGACTATGGAATTTTAAGTTCCCTCATCCGTCTATTGAGTCATGATTCACATTTTGAAACTAGAATCTTTGTTACCGGGACACATCTTTCCAAAGATCATGGTTTTACCTTAAATGAAATCGAACGAGATGGCTTCAAGGCTTTTTATCATGTGCCGTTAATCTTGCAAGATGATGCGTTGATCTCTCACCTTGGTATTATGGGGAATGCTACTGTTGAATTCTCCAAGGCTTTAGCGGGAAACAAGCCGGATGCTGCCGTTGTATTAGGAGATCGTTTTGAAGCCCTTTCTTTTGCTTTAGCTGCCAATGGATTGGGAATTCCTTTGATTCACCTTCATGGCGGAGAAGTGACTCAAGGGGCCTTGGATGAGGCTTATCGTCATTGCATCTCAAAGCTTTCCCATTTGCATTTTGTTTCCAATGAAAAGTACCGTAATCGGGTGATCCGTATGGGGGAAGCTCCGGAGCGTGTATTTAATGTTGGGGCCTTGGGGATCGATAATATAAAAAAAATTCCACTTCTTTCCAAAGAGGAGTTGGCTACAAACTTAGGTGTTTCTTTTAAAAATGAAATTTTGGCGGTGACTTATCATCCAGAAACGTCCTCCCCTGAAAAGGATGCCGGTCAGGTCCAGGCTCTTTTCAATGCGCTCGAACTGAGATTGCAAAGAGGACAAACGACACTTGTTTTGACTGGGACGAATGTAGATCACGGAAATGAAAGAATTCAAACCGCTATGAAGGCTTTTATTGCAAAGCATTCTTCAGACTGTATTTTTGTCCCATCTTTAGGAATGAGGCGGTATCTTTCTCTTTTGAATTGCGCTGACGTTGTAGTTGGAAATTCTTCCAGCGGGATTATTGAGGCTCCAGCTTTAGGTACTCCAACCATCAATATCGGAGATCGCCAAAAAGGGCGTGAAATGGCTTCGTCAATTTTCAATGTCAAAGGTGATGGTGGCGAAATAGCTGCTGCTATTGAAAAAGGTGTTGAGTATAAAAAGGTCCATAAAAATTTAAAGTTGTCTGTTTATGGAAATGGAGATGCTGGACCTCAAATTTTGAGTATCTTGAAGAACATAGTTTTTACCCCCTATCCCCAAAAGGAATTCTTCGATGGAATGGAAAAAAATAATAGTTAAAGAGGATACGACGATCCTCGACGCTATGAAAGTTATTAATGACACCGGCTATCAAATGGCATTCGTGACTTCCTCGGATGATGTTTTGGTAGGAGCCCTTACTGATGGTGATATTCGCCGAGGGCTTTTGAAAGGTATAGGTACAGATGAAGCTGTGAAGGTGGTCATGAATGCAGATCCAAAGTTTATCTCTGTTGGTGCGCCTGAGAGCGAAGTATTGAAAGCCATGGATAATCAAAATGTAAAGCACTTTCCTGTGGTCGATAGAGTGGGAAGAGTCATCAAGATTATAACTCGTTCTGAAGCAACTAAGGAAATTTCTAAGGAAAATGCTGTCATTTTAATGGCTGGTGGCTTAGGAAGTAGACTCGGTGAGCTAACCGTGGATTGCCCAAAGCCAATGCTAAAAGTTGGTGATAAGCCCATTCTTGAATTGATTATTGAGAATTTTAAGGAGTTTGGATTTAAAAATTTTTTTCTGTCAGTTAATTATCGTTCAGATGTGATCGAATCATATTTTGGTGATGGAGCAAAACATGATATCAGTATTAGGTACATTCGTGAAAAAGAACGACTTGGAACAGCTGGGTCGTTGAGTTTATTTAAACCCTTCAATGATCTTCCAGTCATAGTTATGAATGGTGATTTGTTGACTAAGGTCAATATTGCCAGCCTTCTTGAGTATCACGCAAAAAATCGTGCAGAAATTACGATGGGTGTTCGACAGCATGATTATCAGGTTCCTTTTGGGGTGGTGCATGTAGATGGATTTGATGTGACAAAAATCGAAGAGAAGCCCATTCAGGCGTATTTGGTTAATGCTGGCATATATTGTCTGAATCCGGGTGTCTTTGGTAGTTTACCGGAGAATCAGTATTTGGATATGCCAACCTTTATTAGCAATCTTATTAATCATAAAATGAAAGTTAGTGTCTTTCCTGTTCACGAGTATTGGTTGGACATTGGTCGCAAGGACGACTTCATGCGTGCGGAAGTCGAATATCTGAAACGTTTCAAATAGATGTCGAAGAGAATGGGGTGTGAAATATGGATCAAAAAAACTTTAGCAGTAGATTAAATCAAGTTATACCTGGGGGTACTCACACTTACAGTCGTGGGGACGATCAGTTTCCTAGTAATGCGCCTCAGATTTTGGCCAAAGGTAAGGGGGCTTATGTTTGGTCCGGGGATAACCATAAGTATCTTGATTACGGAATGGCTTTGCGTGCTGTGAATCTCGGCTATGCCAATGACGAAGTAGATGCAGCAGCTATTGCGCAAATTCATGCTGGTAACAATTTGACCAGAGCTTCCTTAATTGAGCTCGAGGCTGCAGAAAAACTTGTTGATCTAATCCCGTCAGTAGATATGGTTAAATTTGCGAAGAATGGATCGTCCGTAACAAGTGCAGCAGTGAAACTGGCTCGCGCTTATACGGGAAGAAAAATGATTGCTCGCTGTTTGCAGCATCCATTTTTTTCTTACGATGATTGGTTCATCGGTGATACCCTTCTGAAGCGCGGAGTTCCTCAAGAAACCTCATCTTTGACAGTCAATTTTAACTTTAACGACATTGCATCTTTAGAAAATGTATTTGACCAGTTTCCAAATCAAATTGCGGGGGTTATTTTGGAGCCCTCCACTCATGATGAGCCAAAAAATGGCTTCCTTCAAAAAGTAAGAGATTTGTGTACTAAAAACGGAACGGTCCTAATTTTGGACGAAATGATCACTGGATTTAGATGGCATTTGCAGGGTGCGCAGGAATATTACAAGGTTATTCCTGATTTGACTACCTTTGGTAAGGCTATGGCAAACGGATTCTCCGTGGCGGCACTTGGCGGTAAGCGCGATATCATGAATCTTGGAGGAATTAAGAATGTGGGCGAAGAAAGGGTTTTCTTGATGTCAAGTACGCACGGAGCCGAAATGTGTAGCCTTGGAGCCTTTGTTAAAACTATGGAAATTTGCCGTCGTGAGCCGGTGATAAATCATTTATGGTCTTATGGCAATTCCCTGATCGAAAGTGCGAACGATTTAAGTAAAGAAATGGGTCTTTTAGAATACTTTAAATTTGGTGGAGTGGGTTGCTCCCCAATATACATAACTAAGGATAAAAACGAACAAACTTCCATGGAACTAAGAACTCTCTTTTCTCAAGAGATGATTCGAAATGGCGTGATCATGCCATGGGTGGCTCTGAGTTATAGTCATGGACAAGACGAAATGGCGAAAACCCTTGATGCTATGAAAAAAGCTTTGCAGGTTTATAGACAAGCTCTAGATCAAGGGGTTGATAAATACTTGCAGGGTCCAGTAATTAAGCCTGTGTTTCGAAAGTATAATTAGGAAGTAGTATGACGACAATTGCGTTGGTAGGGCATGGTCTGATTGGATCTCAACTGCGTGAAGCTCTCACAAGAGAAGGTTATGATATCTTGGTTATGGATATTGATAATCCGAAGGAAGACATAGCATATATCAAAGTAGACATCAATTCTGATGAATCTGTTCTGAATGCTATTTCAGAGCTAGAAAAACGCAATATCAGACTTTCTGGATTGATCAACACGAGCTACCCCCGTACACCGACCTATGGAAGAAAGCTCGAAGAGGTGACCTTAGAATCCTTTAATCAAAATGTGTCAGTGCATCTTGGTGGCTACTTCAATGTGTTAAAACATTTTGCGGAATATTTTAAGAGGCAGGGTGGCGGAAATATTATTTCTTTTTCTTCCGTCTATGGTGTCGTGGCGCCTCGCTTTGATATCTATGATGGGATGTCATTTTCAATGCCTATTGAGTACGCAGCTGTGAAATCGGCACTACTACATTTGAATTCTTACTTTGCAAAGTACTATCGCGGTACTGATGTAAGATTTAATGCCATTTCTCCAGGTGGCGTTTTTGGTGGTCACGACAAAAAGTTTGTCGACGCATATGGGAAGTATTCTTTGAGTTCACGAGGAGGAATGCTGATGCCTGAAGATCTCGTGAGTGCAGTGCTGTTTCTTTGTTCCCAAGGGTCGAAGTATATTAATGGACAGAATATTATTGTTGATGATGGATGGACTCTTTAGGGGAGAAGGTTATGCGAACATTAGCTTTGATTCTTGCGAGGGCAGGAAGTAAGCGCCTGCCAGGAAAAAACATTAGGCATCTTTTGGATAAGCCCCTCTTAGCTTGGAGTATTGAGTCCGCGTTAAATACTTCGTCTATTAGTAAAGTCCTAGTCTCTACGGACTCAGAGGAGATACAGCAGGTAGCGATGCAATATGGTGCTGAATCGCCGTTTTTGCGCCCGGAGAAATTGTCATCGGATAAGGCGACATCTGTGGACGCCGCTTTACATGCTCTAGATTATGCCGAAGAGAATTGGGGAGCATTTGATTCCCTGATTTTGTTGGAGCCAACTTCGCCTTTGCGTAAG
This sequence comes from Bdellovibrio sp., assembly GCA_046070625.1. Taxonomy (GTDB): domain Bacteria; phylum Bdellovibrionota; class Bdellovibrionia; order Bdellovibrionales; family Bdellovibrionaceae; genus Bdellovibrio. The sequence goes on from JBJTMR010000112.1 coordinate 15,246, forward strand.
ATGAATGACCTCGGTAATGGGATTCAAATTTTAAAAGAGAATTTTTCCGATGCTGATGGTGTTGTGAGTTTGGGAAAAATTCATTTAGAGAATCCGAGTTACTGCAAACAAGTTCACGGTAAATTTATAGCGCCTATAGAGTTAACGCCGACTTCTTCTGAATACTATTTCCCTTATGGCGTATTTTATCTTGTAAAGACATCTGTCCTAAGGGGGCAAAAAGATTTCTATACAGATAAGATGATGCCTTATTATATCGAACGGTGGCAGAATTATGAAGTCGACGATATTTATGATTTCCACTGTATTGAGGCGATTTTAAAAATGAAAATGAATGAGGTGTGCAGATGAAATTCTTGGTAATCGGCTTAGGGTCGATGGGTAAAAGACGTGTTCGTTGCCTGAAAGCATTGGGGTACACAGAGATCGTAGGTTTTGATCCACGTAAAGACCGTACTGAAGAAGCTAAAAATGCTTACGGAATCTCTGTATCAAATAGCTTTCAAAATTTGAAGCTTGCAGAGTTTGATGCATTTATTATCTCGACTCCACCAGATTTGCATAATCACTACATTAAATTTTCCCTTGAGTATAAAAAACCTTCTTTTGTTGAGGCCAGTGTTCTTCTTGCTGGATTGGAAGATCTGCAAAGTGAAGCTAGACGGAGAAATGTTTTTATCGCTCCATCGACAACGTTGCACTTCCACCCAATTATTAAAGATATTCGCAATATAATCAAAGTTGGTTCCTATGGGAAAGTGACTAATTTTAGTTATGTTTCCGGACAATATTTGCCGGACTGGCATCCATGGGAATCTATCAAGGACTACTATGTTTCAAAAAAAGAGACCGGTGGCGCGCGCGAGATCGTGCCTTTTGAAATGACTTGGATGGCGGAGGTTTTTGGGTGGCCACAAAAGGTTCAATGTACATTTGGAAAGACGCTCGATATGGGGGTCGAAATTGATGATACCTATGCACTGAATCTTAGGTATGATGGTTTCATTGGTCAGTTGATGGTGGATGTTGTTGCGCGATTTGCGCAAAGACGTCTTATAATAAATATGGAAAGAGCTCAGCTTGTGTGGGATTGGAACGATGGTAAATTCACAGTCTACGAGGCGGACAATAATCGTCTTGTTACTTATGATCAACCTGCCTCGCTATCGGCAACTGGATATAATAAAAATATTATTGAACAGATGTATATCGATGAAATGAATGCTTTTATTGAAGGAATTAAAACGCCTGAAAAATATCCGAACTCTTTAGCGAATGACATCAAGGTCCTTAGAATTTTGGAACAAGCGGAGCTTTCCTAAGAGTGTTTCTTTGGTAGTTGTGTCTGACCGTGTTAAGGAATGGTTTCCAAATTTAAGCTTAAGAAAAAAATGGGCCTGGTGATCCCATTTTTTTCTTTGCTAAACTTACAAGAAGTTGCAGAAATAATCGATTTATTTACTAGGCCATTTTAAGTTTGTATGCGCATCACCTAAGAATAGTTATGACACTTTTTATGACTAATGCAGCCCCAAGATTATAACAGTGATTTTTAGTAAGCAGCCACATTTTTTATTCGAGTTGGCGGAGCTACGTGACATTTACTGGAAATTTGATAACATAATCTTTAATGAAAAAAATAATATTTCTTGTAGAGACAGGATTCTCCCAGCGCGACTATGAGCGATTTGGATTAAAAAAGTTTACTGAAAGTGGGTTCAAAGTCGCTGTTTGGGATCTTAGTGAATTTAAACAAGAAAATATCGAAATAAGAACTGACGTAATTGTTAAAGAGTATGTGCGTGTTCGGCATTATTCCGAATTTAAGAAATTATGTAGTGAGTTAAGTTCTCAGGATTTTATTATAGTTAATATTTCCCTTTCTCGTAAAACGTTTTTGTATTGGTCTGTCATCTCCAAGTGTCCTGCGAAGCTCTGCTCAATTAGATTGGGTGTGATCCCCGTGGGAGGCGTAAAGCTTACCTTCGCCGTATTCTTAAGAAGGGCATTTAATGCTATCCGCGGGCCACGTAAATTAGTCGATTTTTTTGTTCAAAAGTTCATATCGAAATTCATTTACATAAGAGATATAGATTTTTACCTTACGGCAGGGGAAATGGCGATTCCTCGTGCTGTATCATCAGATAAAATTATAAGAGGAACTTCTTTAGATTTTAATCTTTTTCTTGATAACCCTGATAAAGGCAAAAGAGATTTCATAGTCTTTATAGATGAGTTTGAACCATTTCATCCCGATTATATTCGAATGGGTGTTAAAACAATTGAAGCCGAGACCTACTATTTAGAACTCAATAAGTTTTTTGAATTTATCGAAAATAAGTGGTCTTTGCCTGTTGTAATCGCCGCGCATCCGTTAGCAGATCTAAAAAAATATGAAGCGTATTTTCGCGGACGTTCTTTTTTCAAAGGAAAGACTGTCGAACTCATTCGTGATTCAAGTGTAGTCGTGTCTCACACCAGTACTGCCGTTCAAATGTCGATGTTATATAATCGGCCGTTGGTTTTAATTTATACAGCTGACATGCTTGAAAGATATAAAGCTTCGGTAATTCAGCAATATAAAGAATATGGATTCAAGCTCTTCAATATTTCAGATATAAATGAATGGTCTAAAATTAATCCTAAGGTGGATGAGGAGCTCTACGCACGATATATAAGGGAGTATGTGAAAGTTGATGGTGTGCCGTCTCTAAATTGTTGGGATATTTTTATAAAAAAACTTTTTGGAAAAAATCCATAGTGATAAGAATCGACGATCTTCGAAAACAATATGATGAACTGTATCTTCAGACTTCACAGGAAACTGTTCCGAGGTTGAATTCCATTATTGATTACTATTCTGATCGGCTTAAAAAGTTGAATTTTTATTTCAGTGGTCCGGCGTCGCGCAATGTTCATAATAGTAAATTTTATAAAAATCTGACGGATTATTTCTTCGTGATTAAACTTCTAGAGTCTGGGCCCTTGGCTGTGGAAGTTTCATCTCAGGCTCTTCGCGAAAGTCTGCTGGCATATGCAAGTCAGAATCAAAAAAATCTTGATGTTCGACTATGTTCTAAACCTTTTTGGGGGGCAATGAAGTTGCCTGTCGATTTTCTAAAGAGTGTAGCAAGATTATTCTTGGCTTGGCGTTTCGCTAGGAAAAATTCTGTCAGTGTGAGGGATTTGAGAGAGAGTGCTAATTTAACTCTTGTTGATACCTATCTAACCGAAACCTCTTTCAGTCGGGATGGATATAAAGACCGTTATTTTGGAAGCTATTATGACTATTTGAGTGACGATCAGCGCGCAAGTCTTGTTTTAGTCCCTAGTTTGGTCGCAGTTAGAAAATTTGAAAAAATTAGAAGCAATATTCAATATTCGAGCTATCGCGTTTTCTTTAAAGAGTCAGTGTTGAGCTTTAAAGATATACTTTGGGTTGTATCTCAGGTGTTCGGAAGTTATTTTTTAAAGAAACCCGAAGCTGATACGGTTGGGTTTTGGTCTTTGGTTAAAGAGGACCTCGTTCAAACGGGTTCTTATTATATGAATTTTGAAGCCTTCGTTACCTTTAGATTTATTGAACATCTAAAGAATCTTAACTTGCCTATAGTTACGTTTATTAACTGGCATGAAAATCACCTCTATGATCGGGCGTTAGCAAAGGCTCATGCTGATGGGAAGTTGTTTTTTGCGCTTCATTCCTATCAGTGTTGTTTGTATTCAGCTTCGGAGTTTTTCATTGTACCGACGGAGTCTGAAATTCGGTCTAACTTGGTGGCACGGGATATATTCTTTTCCGGACCTGATATACTAAGCGGAATAGCTCTTCCTAACAATGTGGTTCGCAAAAGAAGTCCGCTATATAGAATGCAAAATATTTTTGAGCTGCTTTCTAGGAAAGAAAATTCTTTGGCAATAGTGGATAAAAAAAGGATTCTTGTAGCATTGCCATTGGTCTTTGATGTTGCGCAAGATATTTTAAAAGTGATTATCCAGATTGCTCCTTTCTTTCCTGGCCACATTTTTTACATTCGCCGACATCCCATGTTGAAAATTAATATCCCGGACTCGATTAGTAATATCAAAGAAGATGGGATCAAGGATTCTTCAGTTTCGTTAATGTCCTCAGAGCTTTTGATTTCTTCGGCCTCGTCGATGTGTTTTGAAGCTCTTTGTCTTGGAGTAAAAACATTAGTTCTTCGAATTACAGGAAGTATGTCCTTCAATTGCATCCCAGATAATATTCTTCAAAATTGGGTCAAAGAATCGAACAGTGATGTTGATAAAGTAAGAGCAGCAATGATGTCTCTCATTCAACAGGAAGCTCCAGAGTTTGAGAAATATAATAGGCTTGCTATTGAACTCATCGGGCGAGCTTCGCATCAGACTGCATCTGAAATGTTTAGAAGTTAAAGTGCTTTTTTAGTGATTGAATTCTTTTAAAGTGTAACTTTGTGTCGTCCATTAGGATTTGTACATCAAACTTGTAATAGAGATAAAGCAACAAAGAAATAATGCCCAAGTAAACGCATCCTGAAAATGCGATTTTCAACATCACATGCGGCAACTCCCACATGTCGACAATAGTCTTTGCAGCCCATGCACTACTACCAAAGCTCAAAATAATTAATAATTGATTCTTAACAAATGGGATCATGCTTTGTGATAAGTGTCGCATTGAAAAATATAAGAAAAGGTGAACGCTGATTAGTTGCGAAACAATGTATTTCAAAGATAGACCGAGGGCTCCTAAGTTAAGACCGTACAATTCTTTCGGGGCTATAAAAATAAACGAAATAATGGATCCCAAGCACACTGACGTGAGTCCGATGTTTCTGTAAACTCGTGTTTGGCCCATACCATAAAATATGGTTCCAACAATTTGTCCGTATGTTTGATGGATTGGGTATAGAAACATTAATGCTAATGGTAAACTTGCGAGAGCAAATTGAGGGCCAGCCAAAAGCGTTACGATCTCTTTTGCGTTGAAAGCTCCAAATAGTCCCAAAACCGCCGCGATTGAAAAGAGACCTGGTAAGGTTTTTCTAGTCAGTTCGTAAACTCGTTGTGAATTGTTTATATGTGCAGCTCTGGCCACTTCGCGGTGAAACAGTGGTATCATGGCACTTGAGAACATAAGGCATACGGCACTTAGTTGAAATGCCAGTGAGAAAAATCCTTGTTGGGTAGAACCACCATAGCGCTGTAAAACCCAACGATCGAAAAAGACAGTAATTGAGCTAACGCATGTGTAGGTAAATAATGGGCTTGAATATTGGAAAAATTCTTTGAAATTATCTTTCAATGTTTTTGTAGTTAATTGATCATCGGAATGTCTGTAGTGTCCTTTTAATATTTTAAAACAGTTAAAATTGATCAATCCAAGAAATAGAATGTTGAAAACAAAATATACTTGAATTGTAATAACGCCAGTAAAGAATAAAATCACGATTGAAAGCATACGCAAAAGCGCATTTAGAATCCGCAATCGCTCTAACTGAGCTGTTCTTCCTAAGCTGTCTAGCATTTTTATTAAAATATTATTCTGCCAAGTAAACGATCCACAAATAAACGAAAATATAAGAAGGCGACCGTCTATTCCATCAAGCAGAAGATTTCGAAGGCTGGTGGTTGTGATGATGAGCAATGCTGTTGCAGCAATTAAGTGAATTGCTATAGAGATTAAAATGAAGAAGCGAATAATATTAACATCGTTGGGTCTTTGAGAGGTTTTTGTCGCTAGAGCTTGAGATGTTCCTGCCTCCAGAAAATTAAATGTCTGAAGTGAGAGGTCATTCAAGTACGAATAGGTGCCAAGTAGTGCAGGGCCAAGAGCTCTTGGAATAATGGAGTTTACTAGTAAACCCTGTGTCAGGCTTACAATGTTTGATACCAATTTGTAGAAATAGCGTTTGGTGAGAGAGGTTTGGTCGGATGAATTCATTTTGCCCGCATTTTTATTGGATTCGTTGCTTTTGCAAGATTTTATTATAATAATGGTTCGATTGTCATTAAAAGGACGAGCTGATGGGGAATTTGGCGGGAAATTTTAAGCGATATACGATATTCGCGGGTACCAATAGTTTTGATGAAGCCAAGCAGGCGATGGTGTCGATTCTTAAAGGTACTTTTTTTAGAAATGATGGCTTTCAGAGAAAATCGTTGGAAGCAGAGTTTGCGGCAGTGGCTGGATGCAATTATGCTTGGGCTTTTTCCTCTGGGCGCATGGGGCTATATAGTGTTTTAAAGGCACTTAAGTTTGAGAAAGACGATGAAGTTATCCTTCCGGCCTATACCTGTATCGTAGTTCCAAATGCCATCAAGTATGCGGGGCTTAAACCGGTTTATGCGGATATAGATTTACCGTCGATGAATTTGTCCGTAGAGTCGTTGAAGTCCCGTCTTACTGGTAAAACAAAAGTTATTTATATTCAGCACAACTTTGGCCTTATTCAAGATTGTGTTGAGATCCGTCAGATCGCGAAAGAAAAAGGAATTTTGATAATTGAAGATTGCGCCCATGTGTTAGGCGTAAAGGATTCTTCTGGTAGGACTGTTGGGTCTATAGGCGATGTCGCGTTATTTTCAACGGATCACTCAAAAATCATTAATGCCGGGTACGGTGGTTTGATCACGACGAATTCAGAATTTATCAAAAACATCATGGATGATTTTTATAAGTCGGTTCCCGAATTGCCGTGGTGGCTTCAGTTAAAGTTATTATTTATATTTGCTATTGAAGCAGTTATTTACCAACCATCTGTCTTCTTTTGGGCGAAAAGTCTGCGAAATATAATGGCACGATTGCGTATATTGCGAGCTTTTTCGAATGAGCTTATTGTTAGATTTGAAGATGTTCCATATTATCCCACTCGCCTTTCAGAAGGGCTTGCCGGGATAGCTCGAATGCAGCTCAAAAAATTGCCGTCTAATTTAAATCATCGAGCGGAAGTTATGTCTGTTATTGAGGAACGCTTGCAAAAGGGATTTGCTTCGAGGTTTCCGATGTTAAGGTATTCATTTTTTGTCAAAGATCGTGCCTTATTTCTTAAGCAATTGCCTGCTAATTTTGAATGGGGCTTGTGGTTTACTTCGATTTTTCAAGGACGCACCAAAGAATTCCATGAGGTTGATTATATAAACGGTTCATGTCCAAATGCAGAGTGGGCTGCGAAGCATGTATTTAATATTTTCACTCATTCTCATTTGTCTATAGAAGTGATTAGGGGGTTGCTGGATCGATATGCGGAGTTAATGAAGCGATATATGATTGAGCCTCCGGTTAAGGAGAAGAAATGAAGAATACGCCATCAGTATGTGTTCTTATGAATTGCTATAACTCCGATAAGTATCTGAAAGAAGCCTTGGACAGCGTATTTGCGCAGACCTATCAATCTTTTGAAATTTTATTTATCGACAATCAATCGACGGATCAAAGTAGTCGTATTGCGCAAAGCTATGGCGAAAAAGTTCGATATATTCGCACCCCACACCATATGACCTTGTATCAAGCTCGAGCCTTCGCTCTCGATTATGTAAACACAAAGTACTTGGCATTTCTAGATTGTGACGACTATTGGCATCCGGATAAGTTAAAACATCAAGTTGGACTCATGGAGAAAAGGTCGTTGGATTTTGTGTTTGGTGGAGCGACCTTAAAAATTGAGACGCATAATAAGCTTCGAAAGTTCTACTATTTAATTTATATCGTTTCTATGCGCCTGGTAATGGCATTGAGCCGACCGTCATTTCAAACAGTTATAGATCAATTGAAATCGTATAGTATAAACCTGCAAACGGTCATGCTTCGAACCGAAAAGTTGGGGGCTGTCCGATTTGATTCCAAGTTAAATTTATTGGGAGATTTTTTGTTCTTTATATTATTAGGAGCGAAGCGGCAAGTTCGTTACTTTTATGATCCAAAAGTTGTATCGACAACTCGTGTGCATGACTCACAGTTGAGCCGAAAGTCAGCTAAAGCATGGGTTGATGAAGCGCAGTATTGTCTCATGGGGCCGCTAAACGATGTTCTTAATTTGGAAGAAAAACGCGCATTTCGGAAGATAAGGTCGTCCTATCGAGCTAATGCGCTTTTTGAAGAAGGTCGTGTGAAAGATGCGATGAAAATTAAGTCGCACTTGAAGTTCTTAAAAGGGACGTTTTTTTTGAATTGGTTTAAGCTTTCTCTACGTGGTTTTCTGAATAGAAAAACAGCTTAAAAAAATAGATAGCCTTTCGCGTCAGATACTCCCATTTGGTTTTTGCAGATAGCCTTTTCTATTAGTTCAAGCTATCAATTTTATTAACAATATGGGGATTTTTCATGGCAAAGATTAATGTGGGGATTAATGGATTTGGGCGTATCGGTCGTTGTGTTGCTAGGCAACTGCTTTTAGATGAGCGTGTACAACTGAAAGTAATCAACGATACGAATCCGGACATTGATAACCTCAGTTATCTTTTTAACTATGATTCCATTTATGGTCGTGCCGAAGTTCGGTCTCAGGTTGTAGAAAATAAAATGTTAATGGGAGACCAAAGAGTTGAAGTTTATTCTTCAAGTTCATTGGGTGGGATTCCTTGGCATGATTGCGGCGTAGATGTTGTGGTTGATGCGACGGGAGTATCTGAACACATCGAACAAGCACACGAACTCGTCAAAGTGCAAAAAATTAAAAAAGTTATTTTCACTAACGCTCCAAAAAAAGGAGTAGATAAAGTTGTTGTTCTTGGGGTGAATGAACACGAACTTAAAGAAAGTGACCATGTGATTGCGAGCAGTATTTGTGATGCCAATGCAATCGCTCATGTGTTTAAGGCGTTGCATGCGGAAATTGGCATTGAGTCCGGTTTCATTACAAGTGTGCATCCATGGTTGTCATATCAAAATCTCGTCGATGGATCTTTGCGTTCCCAGTCTTCTCCAGGAATGTTTTGGAAGGATTATTCTTTGGGGCGATCCAGTGTGGGTGCGCTTATTCCAAAGAATACCACAGCGGCCTCCGCAGTGATTCAGGTTCTTCCAGAACTTGAAGGACGTATTGATGCCTTTTCATACAGAATTCCCACGTCAGTTGTCACTAGTGCTGATTTAACTTTGCAAATGTCTCGAGATACTTCTCTTGCTGAAATCAGAAAGGTTATTCACGCTCTTTCAGCTAAAATACCAGATATTGTTGGTGTTAATAGCGAATCTCTCGTAAGTCGTGATTACGAGAGAGTTACTCAATCAGTAGTCATTGATGACCAGTGGACAAATGTTCTTGGTAAAAGAATGGTGAAGATCGTTTTATGGTATGACAATGAGTGGGGATATTCGAGTCGTGTCGTTGACCTTGTTAACTACCTTAGTGCTATAGGTAAGTAATGGGTCATCGTATTTTTGCGCTCGATTTTGACGGCGTTGTTTGCGATAGCGCATTTGAATGTCTGGTTGTGAGTTATTGTGTTTATAATAAGATTTCTTTAGAAGATGCTCTTAAAGCAAATTCTGCATTCGATCTTATGCCCTCAGATCTTTATCAAAAAGCTTATGTTAGGCGTGGATTTGTTCGACCTGCGCGCCAATTCTTTCTACTTTGGAAGTGGGTTTTGGAGATGTCTGAGAAATGCTTTACTCAGGAGCAATTCGAGAGCCTTGAGCTTGATTATAAAGATGAAGTTGCGTCTTTTGATGAAAACTTCTTCTCGTTTCGAAATCGGTTTCGGGATATGAATTTAGAAAAGTGGATTGGTATCAATCCCTTATTTCCGAACGTCAAAGAAGTGTGGAATAAGCTTTCTAATAACAAAATTTATATTGTAACGACTAAGGATTCTCGCTCTGTCCAGTTGATTGCTGGGTTTTACGGGCTTCGTTTTGATGGTTTGTATGCCAAGGGCTCCTTTGTCGAAAAAGACGATGCAATAAAAGATATCTTGAGAAAGGAAAATGCTGCTCCCTCTGAAGTAGTTTTTGTCGACGATAATTTGAAAAATCTTAAAGTTGTTGAAAGTCTCGGGGTTCCTGTTCTTGGGGCTTTATGGGGATACGAAGCAGATTCCATGAAAGATGTGCCCGTTATAAATGCGTTTTCGGATTTGGTGGAATATCTATGAGGACTTATCTTGTAACCGGTGCAACTTCAGGAATTGGACTTTCTTGTGTTGAGATCTTTTCAAAGCAAGGTGCGGAACTTATTTTGACTGGTCGAAATCTTGAGAAGCTTCAGGATGTTCAATTGAAGGCGCAACAATGGGGAGCTAAAAAGGTTCATATCATTGAGGTCGATCTGAGTTTGTCAACAGCGGCAAAAACAGTACGAGATTATATTGAGGCTGTTGGTCTTGAGAAAATTGACTCTATAGTTCACTCCGCGGGAATTGCTCGAAAAGAAAATATTGACGATCTGACATTCTCCAGCATGGAAGAAGTGTTTAAATTGAATGTTTTTACTCCTGCTTTAATTACTAAAGAATTGCTGGGATTTTTACTCGCGGCAAGTAAGCCAAGTGTCGTTTTTGTTTCTAGTATCGCAGGACGTTTACGTAGCTTAACGTTGGGCTGTCATTATAGTAGTTCAAAGGCTGCTCTTATCGGGTTAACACGCCACCTGGCCGCTGAACTTGGGCCTCGAGGTGTCCGTGTTAATGCAATTTGCCCGAGTCAGACAAAGACTGAAATGTTGGAGTATGCATTGCCTAAGGCGCAATGGGAAACGTTTGCTGCGCAAAATCCCCTCAGGCGTTTATCCGAGCCTGTTGAGCAAGCCAACGTGATCGCATTTCTTTGTTCTGATGAAGCATCCTATATGAATGGCTCGATTATCGACGTGAATGGTGGAGTGCTGTGAGCTTGTTAAAAATATATCAACTTGAGTCTAAAAATGGTCAGCGTTGTATTGGCATCCAAACTCAAGACGGGATGTTTACTTTTGCTAAAGATCTTTTCGAAAGTCAGGATTTAATTGTTTCTGCTGGGGATTTGAATCTTAGTGACGTTATCGCCGAAAGATTTAATGAATTGGGTAAAATATGTCTAGGTTCAGCGGAAGAAATTTTGTCTACGGGTTCAGGCTATAAAGTTATTAAGCCACTGAAACCTGCTGAAGTGTGGGCTGTAGGGGTGACGTATCGGCGCCAAGCTCTTGAGCACGATAAAGATTTGCAAAAAAAGAAGAACTCCACCGATCGATTGTATGAATATGTACACTTGAATAAAAGAGTCGAGGTGTTTTTCAAGGGTTTCGATCGTACGTCAAGTGGCCCATTTGAAGAATGTCAGCTCCGAGCCGATAGTCAGCAAGTCCTTCCGGAGGCGGAGTTGGTTTTGGTTTTATCGGCAACGGGTAAAGTGATCGCTTATACCATGGGGAATGATTTAACCGCCTGGGATATAGAACTGGAGTGTCCTTTATATTTGAACCAAGCAAAAATTTGGAATGGTTCAGGCTCGTTGGGTCCGTGCTTGATTCCGGTTGAATGCATCCCATCCCCTTATGCGTTTGAATTTAAATGTCATGTGGATCGCAATGGGGAAAGAATCATTAGTTCGTCCGGTAATACGCAGGACTTGAAACGATCACTTGAAGAAATGATTCACTATTTAAAGTTCAATAATGATGTTCCAGCTGGGGCTGTTCTGTTTACCGGGACGACATGTGTGATACCTCATGACTTTGCCTTGTTGGATGGCGATGTAATGACGGTGGAGTGTGAACCTTTTGGGCAATTGGTTAATACTGCCTGTCGCTCAAAATCCCCTGAAGAAAAATATAATACGAGATTATAGTTAAACGGAGAAAGATATGATTGCAACATTAGTGATTGGGCGTGGTGGAAGTACTGGTCTTCCTCGTAAAAATGTTATGAACATGGTTGGGCGTCCATTGATGGCGTATCCGATTTTGGCGGCACAAAATTCAAAAGAAGCTTACGACGTATATCTCTCTACTGATGATGAAGAAATTAAAAAAGTAGGCGCGAGTCTTGGGGCGAAGCTTATCCAGCGACCTGACTATTTGGCCACAAAGGAAGCTCTGGCTGAAGATGCTTTTGTGCATGGCTTTGAGTATATCTGCGAATCTCTAAAGGAAACACCAGAATTCATCGTTTTGTTGTTTGCTAATGGGGCCACTGTTCTTCCTAAGTACATTGATGAAGCTGTTGATATTCTCAGAAAGAATCCCGACATAGATTCCGTGGTGACGGCGAGTTGTTACAATATGTGGAGCCCCACTCGTGCACGTAAAATAGATGAGCATGGGATGCTGGTTCCATTTATTGATCCTTCTTATTTTGGCGATTCGATTACTTGCGATAGAGGTTCTCAAGGTGATAGTTGGTATGCAGACTGTTCTATGTTTGTGGTTAGACCTAAGTGCATGAGATTGAGAGAGGGAGTGCCTCCTTTTAGATGGATTGGTAAAAAAGTTCATCCGATTCAGCAATGGGGTGGGTTAGATATCGATTATAAATGGCAAGTGCCTATGGTTGATTTCTGGCTCAGAGAGCATGGGTTTACAGAAACTAAGTTGCCGTATGAGGTACGCAATAATGTCTAAGTATCTTGTCGGCATTTCTGATTACGTTGAAGTTCCAGAGATTGAGCGCAAAGCATTTCCGGAAGCTGGATTTGTTTATCTTGATGGAGAAGAAACGGCACTTGAAACTAATTCGAAGCTTCAAGAACTAGACGCTTTACTTGTGTGGCATTCCGCGATCACTCCCCAAGTGGCGAGTGCGCTTAAGCAATGCAAGATTGTAGTTCGATATGGGGTTGGGTTTGATAATATTAACATTCAAGCTCTTCATGATAATAAAATTCCATTCTCTAACACTCCCGATTATGGCACAGAAGAAGTGGCAGACACCGCTTGTGCTATGATTCTAAATTATATTCGTCGAATTAACGAGTATAATGCCCAGGCAAAGAAATTAGATCCTAAGTGGCAAAAATATATTCCTGGTATCCGTCGAACCAAAGAACTTGTCGTAGGTATTGTGGGGGTCGGTCGAATCGGTACTGCGGTGATGAATCGTCTACGGCCTTTTGGTGTCAAGCTGCTGGGCTATGATCCCAATCAACCGTCGGGTCACGAAAAGGCGATCGGATATCAGCGTGCTTGGACTTTGAATTCCTTGCTTGAGCAAAGTGATATTGTCAGCATTCACTGCCCAGACAATGCACAAACTCGTGGCATGATTAATGAGACATTCTTGTCTAAGATGAAACCTGGTTCTGCACTCGTAAATACAGCGCGAGGGAAGATCTTAAAAGATTTAGAAGTCCTAAAGCCATTCCTTGTAAATGGTCATTTAGCTCACGTGGCTCTTGATGTTGTTCCGTCGGAACCCCCTGTGGAGAATTCAGTCATTAGTGGTTGGTTAAATGATGAGGAATGGATTCGTAATAAATTTGTTTTAAATCCCCACACAGCTTTTTATTCAGAAGAAGCATGGACTGAAATGCGTTTTAAGGCCGCCGAAACTGCGAGAATGTATTTGATTGATGGTTTTCTAAGAAATCAGGTTAAACCATGATTCGCTTATCTAGATCTATTGTGGGAACTGAAGAAATTGTAAGGGTTACCAAGGTTCTCAATGAAGGCTATCTTGGTATGGGGACTCAGGTGAAGGAGTTTGAAGAAAATCTTCAAGCTTATATTGGTGGTGTGGCGAAAGTTGCATGCGTGAATACGGGTACCTCAGCTCTTCATCTTGCGTGTCAGGCAATTGGATTGCAGGACGGAGATGAAGTACTTGTTCCTTCGCTCACTTTTGTTGCGACCTACCAAGCAATCTCGGCAACCGGTGCAACGCCAGTTTCATGCGACGTGAATTCTGAAGATGCACTTTTAGATCTTGTGGATGCAGAGAAAAGAATTACCTCCAGAACTAAAGCCCTTGTTTATGTTCATTACGCCAGTGGCTTTGGTGATTTGGATAAAGTCTATGCTTTTGCGCGCAAATACAACTTACGCATAATCGAAGACGCAGCTCATTCCTTTGGTGGATCTTATAAAGGTAAAAAAATTGGAAGTTTTGGTGACATCACATGTTTTAGCTTCGATGGCATCAAGAATATCACCAGTGGTGAAGGCGGAGCTGTGGTGAGTCGTGATGTAGAAGTAATGCAGCGTGTGCAGGATGCGCGTCTTCTAGGTGTGGAGAAAGACACGGTAAAAAGATTTTCAGGTCAACGCAGTTGGGATTTTGATGTCACGGCTCAAGGCTGGCGTTACCATATGAGTAATATTATGGCGGCAATTGGGTTGGCGCAGCTGGAGCGATTTGAAAATGAGTTTGCTCCTGTGCGACGAAAGTACGCCCAAGTTTATCGAGAAAAACTTTCTTCATGTGATCAAGTGCATTTTTTAAAACATGATGAAGGAACTGTTCCCCATATTATGCCAATTTTAGCGCGATCTAGAAGAGACGAGTTGCGTGAGTATTTGATCAGCCACGGAGTAGAGTCGGGAATTCATTATAAACCCAATCATATGTTGTCTTTTTATAAGAAGGATCAGCAAGCTCTTCCACGAACCGAAAAGCTCTACGGCGAGCTGTTGACATTGCCCTTGCATCCGGGTTTATCTGAGAGCGATATATTAAAAATTACTCAATTGATTACTGAATTTTATTTAAAGTAAGGCTTTTATGGAAGTAGTTATTCTTTGTGGTGGCATGGGAACGCGTCTTGCTGAGGAAACAAGTAAAATTCCGAAACCAATGGTGACAGTGGGCCAACATCCCATTTTGTGGCATATTATGAATATCTATGCTCACCACGGATTCAATAAATTTAATTTAGCTCTTGGTTATAAGGCCGATGTCATTAAAGACTATTTTTTAAAGTACCGTGATTTGAACGCCAACTTTTCGATCGACTTAGCTACAGGAAATGTTCATCGTGAAGAGTCTTCTTGTCTGGATTGGAAAGTCAATTTGATGGATACGGGACTCGAGAGCATGACCGGGGGGCGTGTAAGACGCTTCGCCAATATTCTTCGCCCGAAAGGTACGTTCATGCTCACTTACGGCGATGGCGTTGCTAACGTCGACATTAAGAAGCTTGTTGAGTTTCATAAATCCCATGGAAAACTTGCGACGGTTACCGCTGTTCGTCCAATTGCCCGTTTCGGCGGAATGAAGTTTGAGGGTGATAAGGTGGCAAGCTTTAAGGAAAAGGCTCAGTCCGATGAAGGCTGGATCAATGGTGGATTTTTCGTTTTTGAGCCAGAAGTTTTTGATTATTTAGAAAATGATCAAACGATTTTGGAGCGTGAGCCATTGGAAAAATTAACTGCTGATGGGCAACTTATGGCTTACAAACATGATGGCTTCTGGCAGTGTATGGATACGATTCGCGACCGTCAATTCCTTGAAGAATTGTGGGCCTCCAAAGAAGCGCCTTGGAAAGTCTGGAAATAAATTCGTAGATCGGATGAATCATGTTTAGCAATGTATACGCCGGTAAAAAAGTTCTAGTTACGGGACACACCGGGTTTAAAGGTAGCTGGCTCAGTTTGTGGCTTAAAAAAATGGGTGCAAATGTTGGGGGGGTGTCGATCAGTGTGCCGACAAATCCGTCTCACTATGAGCTATCTAATTTAAAAGCACAGCTCGATTATGAGATCTCATTGGATATTTGCGATGTTAAATCTCTCAGCAAAGTGTTTAATGAATTTCAACCTGAAATTCTTTTTCACCTCGCAGCGGAACCAATTGTAAGCACTTGTTTGAACGATCCCAAATTGGCATTTGATACCAATTTGGGCGGCACAGTTAATGTTTTGGAGTGCGTGAAAAACTCTAGAACTTTGCGCAGTGTCGTTATCGTGACGTCAGATAAATGTTATGAAAATGTCGAATGGGATTATGGCTATCGTGAAAATGACCATCTTGGTGGGAAAGATCCTTACAGTGCTTCTAAGGCCTGTGCGGAAATTGCATTTAGCGCCTATTTCAGATCTTATTTTATTAAAAACCCTCAATTGAAAATTGCCTCAGCGCGCGCTGGTAATGTTATTGGTGGTGGTGATTGGGGTAAGGATCGTATTGTTCCTGATTGTATTCGGGCGCTGGGCTCGAAAGAGGAAGCTTTAATTCGCAACCCAAATTCTACACGTCCTTGGCAGTTGGTGTTAGAGCCATTGAGTGGATATCTACATCTAGGGGCGGAGCTTTATCGTGAATCAATGGCAGGGGAAGGGATTCACGCGATCAATGGTGAAGCTTTTAACTTTGGTCCTCGTCCCGAGGTTGAGGTGAATGTTGGTAAATTACTTCAGTCGATGAAAAGCCGCTGGTCACTGTTTTCGTGGAGAGTTGAACAGAGTCATGCAATTCAAGGTAAAGAAGCAGCTCTGTTAAAATTGAACTGCGATAAGGCGCTACGTCGTCTTAATTGGAGATCGGTACTGACTTTTGATGAGACCATTGAATTTTTAACTGATTGGTATCGTGGTTGGTTCGAAGATTCTACGAAGGTTTTGGAGATGTCCTTGTCGCAAATTGAGCACTACGAAGAGTTGGCGATACAAAGAGGCCTTGTGTGGACACAAAGGTAGATCGTATTGGTACTGCGATAGAGGGACTTTATACAGTGCCTTTAAGGAAGATCGAAGGTCCTAAGGGCGCGGTACTTCATATTCTCAGAGCAAATGCTCCTCATTTTGAGAAATTTGGAGAAGTCTATGTCTCTATTACGAACCCTGGAGAAGTTAAAGGCTGGAAGTTTCACAAAGAAATCAGCCAGAACTTCGCTGTTCCCGTGGGAATAATGAAGTTCGTTTTTTTTGATGACCGTGAAGGTTCTCCGACTAAAGGGCAAGCGGTCGTCTTAGAGGCGAGTCGGGAAAATTATCATCTAATTCATGTTCCTCCGGAAATTTGGTATGCGTTTTCCGCAGTTTCTGAGGAACCTGGATATATCGTAAATTGTGCGTCCCATTGGCATACAGAGGGGGAGTCGATAGCAATTCCACTTGCCGATGCCATCATTCCCAAAGCAGTCAGGGATTTGATCGAGAGTCATTAAAGAGCATCAAAGAAGATGGCCTCTCTAAAGCCACTGTATATTTTGAGATTTAGAGACATTAATAATATGCTTTAAATCTTCCTTGCATGAGGGATCTCTCACGAAGTTCTCTGGATGGCACAAAATGGTAATATTTCGATCTTTAGCATCTTTGGCTAGGTTTTCAATTTGATATTTTTCCGATCGATAGTCTCTTTCGACCCAGAATATATATTCATCGTAAATTGCGTTTTTTAATAAATCGTCGCTTGAAGATATTATTGAGTTTCCGGATAAAAATGGGACGTTAATTTTTTTAGCCCATTCCAAATATCTTGATGGCTCGTATGGCGGGTAGTGATATCTGCCGAGCTTGTGCTGACCAGAGCCATGTTTTGAAAATGAATGTGGAGTGAGGCCATTCATTTTTGTGGAGAAAACATTAAGCTCTTTTAGGAATGATGGAAAGTCAGTTGTATTTTCAGTATGCCATCCTATCGCATGACCAGCATCTGTCATTCTTTTTACCAACTGCGTGGTGGGTAGAGTACAAAGGCGAAAATAAAAAATAGCTTTTATATTGGCTGAATCAATTTCATCGAGAAAAGTTTTGAGGTGATCCAGGTAGCCAATTTGGGGAGGCGTAATTCCAGTTTCTTCAACAATTTTGCTGGCAACTTTACGAATAAAATTGTGGTTTCCGTATGGTTTGTCGACATCAACTCTTAACTTTAGCGGCATTATTTCTCCTCCAAACGAATTCCAAATCTACGTAAGTAAGAAATAAAATCTAAAAAAAGTTTCGGATTGGTAGAGCTGTATGTGTAAGTCTCCATATCAATGATTAATAGGGCTTCGTTGGGAGCGATATCGGTTTGAAATTGTCTGAAGAACACACTTGTTGAGTTGACGTTGTTGTCTAATCGTTTTTGTCTTAAAATATATTTGTTATATTCTGAAAAAATAAAATTAACTCTTTTTTCAAATTCATCCGTCGTTAAGCCTTTGTTAATGTCTGTCTTAACTGTATTGATTGGACTTCCAACGCTCAACGAATTGGAAGGAATATTTTTATTGACGGTAGTGTTTGCGCCAATGATAGCGCGCTCGCCGATAGTTACATTTGGAAGTATAAAAACCCTCCATGGCAGCCATGTGTGATCACCGATATAAACTGGTCCATAATTCACTGGACCGCCATGTAAATAGTCAGACCAGGCACCATGCGTGAAGATCAAAGTATGTCCGCCGATTCCTACGTGCTTACCTATGAAAATACCTTCACCGGGTTCAAGCCAGCAAAAAGGAAATATTCTTGAATGATCCCCAATCTCAAGAATTGCACCATCGATAAGTGCTGCGCTTGTTATGCTTAAAGCGGATATGTGAGTGTAGTTACCCAATTTTGCGGTATGAGTTTTCAGTATTGAAAGGGGGCCAACATAAGAGTGGTCGCCAATAGAAAATCTTTTACAGTAGATAAAACTACCCAAATGAATCGTCGTATGTTTTCCAATTTTTTGGCCAAATAGACGTCGTAAGAAGGCATTGGCGGGGTGTGGAATAAAGAATAATAGTACAGCACAAATAAATGTCATAATTTATATTTATGCAGTATTAACACAATTATGCAAAATACTTCTGTTCTAAAAGTTTCTTGATTTGGCTTGCGGTACTTTCACCAAAATCTCTTTCAAAGAAACTTGAGAATTCGCGCAGTGCGACGTGAGTCATATGGATTGTAATGGTCTGCAATTATATTAATGCTATTTTTTCGAATATTAAATTAAATGGTTATCAGTTTTTGGAATTAGCTATATGGAAGTTCACTAATTGAAAATTCTCTACATCAACCACTATGCTGGATCCATGCAACACGGAATGGAGTTTCGACCATATTATTTGGCTCGGGAGTGGCGTGCTGATGGGCATCAAGTTAAAATAGTAGCTTCAAGTTTTAGTCATTTGCGTCAGCAACAACCACAAGTGGCGCAAGACTTTCAAGAAGAAATCATTGAGGGCATTCAGTACCAATGGGTCCAAACGCCAATTTACTCCGGCAACGGAATTGGTCGAGTTATTAATATTTTTGCCTTTGTTTTCAAGCTTATGTTTTTTGGACGTAAAGTCACTCAAGACTTCGCGCCAGATGTGGTAGTTGCGTCTTCAACTTATCCGTTGGATGTCATTCCAGCTTTTTTAATTGCAAAGAAATTTAATGCAAAGCTTGTCCACGAGGTGCACGATCTTTGGCCACTGACACTCATTGAATTGGGTGGGGTTTCCAAGTTCAATCCACTTGTGATGCTCTTTCAATGGGCGGAAAACTTCTCCTATCGCAACGTAAACAGAGTTGTGAGCATGCTACAGAACGCGGATCGCTACATGTTTGAACATGGTTTGAGTCCGGATCGCTTTGTCTACGTTCCCAACGGAGTTGTGAAGGGTGATTGGGATAGTCCCGAAGAATTAAAATCTGAGATTGAAGCTAAAATTAAAGAGCTGCGTAATAACGGTTATTTTGTTTTTGGCTATGCTGGTGCTCATGGTCCTGCAAATGCCATGAGCTACCTCATTGAGGCTGCTGGTAAAGTAAAAGATCAAAAAATTGCATTTGTGCTAGTTGGGCAGGGAGATGAGAAGCTTAAACTTCAAAGTCGCTGTAAGCAACTCGGTCTTACCAATGTGTTCTTCTTTGATAGCATTTCAAAAAAGCAAATTCCCACCTTCTTGTCTTTTGTGGATGCTGTTTATATTGGATGGAGCAAGAAGCCCATCTACAGATTTGGAATTAATCCTAACAAACTTTTAGATTATATGATGGCAGCAAGGCCTATCGTTCATTCTGTAACGGCAGGAAACGATTGGGTACAGGAAGCGGGAGCCGGATTTTCCATTCCCGCTGAAAATGTCGATGCGATCTCCGATAGCTTGTTGATGATGTCTCAAACTTCACAGCAAGAAAGAGATGAAATGGGATCTCGCGGGAAAAAATTTGTACAGGATAATCACCTCTATTCAGATTTATCGCATAGGTTTTTAAAGGGTATTTTATGATGAAAGAATTTTTGCCATTCGCACTTCCCGATATCGGAGAAGAGGAAATTCAAGAAGTGGTAACAGCACTACGCTCTGGTTGGGTGACTACGGGACCTAAAACCAAACAATTTGAAGCAGATTTTTCTGCTTACATCGGCGGTGGGGTTGAGTCGATTTCTGTGAACTCCGCAACAGCGGGTTTGCACTTGGCACTTGAAGCGTTGGGCGTTGGGCCTGGCGATGAAGTTCTTACGACTTCATATACATTTACAGCGACGAGTGAGGTGATTCGTTACCTTGGTGCGCATCCTGTATTTGTTGATATCGACCCGACGACGTTCAATATTGATCCAAAAAAAATAGAAGCGAAGATCACCGCGAAAACCAAAGCAATCATCCCTGTGCACTTTGCTGGACTTGCTTGTGATATGGATCCGATCATCCAAATCGCGCGCAAGCATGGTTTGAAAATTGTTGAAGATGCGGCCCACTCATTGCCAACCCTTTATAAGGGAAAAATGATCGGCACACTTGAGTCCGATATCACGGTGTTTTCTTTTTATGCGACAAAAACGATCACCACAGGTGAAGGTGGCATGATCGTCACTCGCAATGCGGATCTTGCGAAACGCATGAAGATCATGCGTTTGCATGGTATCAGTCGCGATGCTTTTGATCGCTACACATCGACAAAGCCTGCATGGTTTTACGAAGTCATTGCTCCAGGATTTAAATACAACCTCACAGACATCGCTTCCTCTATGGGTATTCATCAATTGAAGAAGTCAGATCGTTTCCAAGCACGTCGCGAAGAAATGGCGGGAGTCTATCTGAGGGAATTAAAGGATATTCCGGTGCAATTGCCGCCACAGGCGACAATTGAAGGTAGTACTCACGCATGGCACTTGTTTGTTTTGCGTCTGACGACAAATAAAATCACACGGGATGATTTTATTATTAAGATGGCTGAAAAAGGCATTGGTTGCAGCGTGCACTTCATTCCGTTGCACCTTCAGCCGTATTGGCGCGATACTTATAATTTGAAACCTGAAGATTATCCGAATGCCTTAGCAAATTATCAAAATGCTGTGAGTTTGCCGCTTTATACGAAAATGACGGCGCAAGATCAGGCTCGTGTGATCGCGACTGTCCGTGAAATTTTATGTGGTTAGGTAAAAGAATTTTTGATTTATTCTTTGCTGTGTTAGGACTCATTGCGCTGGCGCCGGTGTTTGCGATCATCGCAATTTGGATTAAGAAGGATTCAGAAGGTCCGATATTCTTTCGTCAAGAACGAGTAGGTTTAGGTGGCCATTTATTCCGAATTCACAAGTTCCGGACGATGCGTATGGCCAACCAGGGGTTGCTCATCACCGTGGGTGGCGATCCGCGTATCACGCGTTCGGGGAATTTTCTCAGAAAATATAAACTCGATGAACTCGCGCAGCTCATTGACGTCCTTAAAGGCGACATGAGTTTCGTAGGGCCCCGCCCCGAAGTGCCACTCTATGTTGCAGCGTATCCAGAAGGTGTTAAGCAAAAAGCGCTCTCTGTGCGACCTGGCATCACGGATTGGGCATCTTTGGAGTTCAAAGATGAAAACGACATTCTTCGCGACTCAAAAGATCCTGAAAAGGACTATATCGAAAAGATTCTACCGGTGAAGTTGAAGTACCACTTGAAGTATGTGGAATCTGCATCTTTTCCCGGAGATGTTAAAGTGATACTTTTAACGCTTAAAGCGATCTTCTTTCGTGGTTGATCTTTAGGGCCACTTACAGTTTTATGATAGCTGCTAAAGGTTGAGCAGCTATGTTTGAGAAAATTGCGGGTCTTCCTCGTAAAGTAAAAATGTTTTTCATGTTGTTTTGTGACGTCCTGCTTTTGCCAATGGCATTGTGGTCGGCTGTTGCATTGCGACTTGGAACTTTACAGCCTGATATTTCGACCTTCTCTTGGCTTTTCTTAATTATACCTTTCGTCACGGTGCCAATCTTTATTCGCATTGGTTTGTATCGTGCTGTCATTCGCTATCTCGATGATAAAATTATTTATACTGTCGTCTATGGCGTGACCTTGTCTGTCTTGCTTTTGATGGCCGTCGTTGTAATGGGACGAGCAACGGCTTTGCCACGCTCTTCAATTATTATCTACTGGGTGATTGCAGTTGCCTATATCACATCAAGTCGTTTCTTAGCTCGCGGACTAATGCGCAGTCTCGAGCGCTTTGAAGATTACCGTCAGCCAGTTGCAATCTATGGTGCGGGCCGCGCGGGAATGCAAACCGCGATTGCGTTGTTGTCAGGCCCTGAATTTAGACCTGTTGCTTTCTTTGATGATAGTGCACAGATGCATGGGCGTAATGTTGCGGGCATTCGAGTATATCCTGCATCCGAAGCTCTCGATATAATGCAGGCCGAGAGATGTCGGCAACTTTTAATTGCGATGCCTTCGGCTCCACGATCACGTCGTCGTGAGATAATCCGTCAGTTTGAGGGTAAAGACATAACGCTTAAAACTCTTCCAGGTATGGGAGAGCTTGTGGATGGTCGTGTTCGCTTAGAGGACATCCGTGAAGTGGGTGTTGAGGACTTATTGGGACGAGACCCCGTTCCTCCATATGAGGATCTTATTTCCAGTTGCATTTCTGGCCGCTCTGTTTTGGTGACTGGTGCCGGTGGCTCAATTGGTTCCGAGTTATGTCGTCAGATCATTATGCATGCCCCGAAAAGGGTGGTCTTGCTCGAGCTCAGTGAGTACGGACTTTATAAGATTGAGCAAGAACTGAAGCGCTATCGTACAAATATTCCTGTTATCGCAGTGCTGGGAAATGTTTTGGATCAGGATCATTTAGAGCATGTACTGACACAGTATGAAGTAAGTACGGTTTATCATGCGGCAGCTTATAAGCATGTCCCATTGGTTGAAGCTAATATTTCTGCCGGTATTATGAATAACGTATTGGGTACTTTGAGTGCTGCACGTGCAAGCATAGCGAAGAAAGTTCAAAACTTTGTATTGATCTCAACCGATAAAGCCGTTCGTCCGACAAATGTCATGGGTGCATCCAAGCGTATGGCAGAGTTGGTTCTTCAAGCATTAGCGAAAGATGGTTGTCAGGATACAAGATTCACAATGGTCCGATTTGGCAACGTGCTTGGATCTTCCGGCTCAGTAGTTCCATTGTTTAAA
>JBJTMR010000113.1:0-2149 GCA_046070625.1 Bdellovibrio sp.
GGGCATATGTTTCAGGGTAGTTAGTTTTGGTTTCGCCTAATGCGAAGTCTTTAAGTTCTTTAGGATCACGAGCGGTTTTTTTCATAAGGCCTTTTATCTTTCCAAAATATGAATTTCAATCTTTCTTCCAAAAAATCCTTAGTGATGTTGGCTTATCCACATACTCAACACCCTTTTCCACAGTGGAAATATTTTTATTCCACTCCAGGCATTCCCACATAGCGAGCCAGCCAATACGCATAAAGATAATCTATGCCAGCGGCTTCAGATCCCTTTTTGTGACTGCCCTTATATTCAAAGGCAGGTTCTTTCCAAATATAACTGGAAGTAAATGCCTCTTTTTCAAAAGCCGGATAGCTGTAAAGTCCTTGATAGTAATAGTCTATGGGTTCAGATTTTTTTACAGGTTTCCAAAACAGGCGGGGAATCGGCGACAGACTCCATTCCGGGCTTAAAGAGTGATCAATCTCCACATCAAGATTTGGGCGAGGATAAGGAATCTCACGTAATCCCCAAACTGCTTGATCCAGGGCCGCTCTGAACTTGCCATCGCCGCTTTCGGCAAGGAACTTGTTCCCTCGCGCTCCTTGAGTATACGCGAAACCATAAGCGACAATGGTAGATAAATGTCTTTGAGATGGACTGTACGTCACCCAAAAATCCATCAGGCGTTCGCGTAATTGATCACGAATTTTATCTTCACCCAAACGGTCTGCAATCATGATTGCAGACATATCACCAAGCAAGGTTGAACTGATCCCGCTCCATTCGGCACTTCCACGCCAATAGAAATTTGAATCCTTGGTATCCTCGTAGGCTTTAACATACTGATCACGAAGACCGCTGTTTGGATCAATCAACAGCGCAAGTCCCAAGGAAAGTCCTTTGTTTTGCAACCTTTCATTTGTCGCCTGAAGATCAAGCAAACGACGAGAGATATCACGCAAGTAGTCCCACGTGCCCTTATCTTCTTTAGGAATCACGAAACTTGCCCACATCAATGCGTGAACAACACTCTTAATTGTATCGTTGTTTACATCCTCAAGCCACAGAGTCTTTGCATACAGACCCGTACCTTGATGCCAACCTTCAGGAATGGGCAGGGTCGGGTCATAGACCTTCACTGCGCGAGCCAATTGCTTAGGATCGTCAGTCACATCAACCAACATGAAAATCCCTTTCAGAGATTTTTTAACGTTGGCTAAGGCTTCGGAATTTTTAGACGTCAAATAGCGCATGGCTTGAGAGCCAACATATAGCCCCGTCCACAATCCCGAGTCCCCATCACAGTCATAGTCAACGAAGCCGCCGTCCGTATCCACGGTAGATTGACAGACAACACCCCATTGATTGAGATGATGAGACACCGTATTCTTATCATAGCCACGTGCTTTCTCACCCAAGCTAGGAGAATAAGCGTTCCGTTTTACAGAAGCCTCAGTGATGCTGATGTCGTCTGTAACTTTATTTACGACCCGGATAATGTCTTTGTTGTCGCGATAAAATTCAAAATCTGTTGGATCAAACACAACGGACGGACGCTCTTCTTGAAACTCTTTGCGATTTTTAAATGATTTAACAAAAGGATCTCGGTCAAACCCAATGTTCGTTTTAAATGTCTTTATTGTGTTGCGAACTTCCATTGGAAGCTTGGCACCCGAAGCATCAAAATTACTACGCTGATTCAACCATAATGGCTTTGGATCCAAATCCCTGCGAGTCGTGATCCATTCGGTATAATTGGATACTTTTTTATCTGAGAACTGACTTGCCAGCCCTTTGCTGCTGACGGCAAATCTAGCAATGACATTAATCTGATGAGTAAAGTCGTTCCTATCTCGTTTCAGTGTGCCTAACTTTTTAATAAAGTCGCCCTGGTGTAAGTCGTAACTCAAAGTCAGCGTGTCGCCCGTTGCGATAGCCTTGCCAGTCCAGACTTCTTGAACCTTCAGGCCATCATAGAAATAGTTGATATAGGTAATAACTCGAGTGGTGTTATATGTGCCATCATGGGATCTGCGCAGTTCTAACTCTCCATTGTAAGGACCACGAGTGGAACTACGCAGATCCCATGATGGCACATATAACACCACTCGAGTTATTACCTATATCAACTATTTCTATGATGGCCTGAAGGTTCAAGAAGTCT
>JBJTMR010000114.1:0-3156 GCA_046070625.1 Bdellovibrio sp.
TGATATTGCCCATGCAAAACTTAAAGAAAAAGTAGATCGCGGAGAAGGCGTTCCAGAATACTTTAAAAAATTTGCAGTTTATTATGCGGGCCCTGCAAAAACTCCGAAGGGTTATGCGTCGGGATCTTTCGGTCCGACAACGTCTGAACGTATGGATCCTTATGTGGGCACCTTCCAAAATCTAGGCGGATCTATGATCATGCTGGGCAAGGGCAATCGCTCTCAGCAAGTGACGGATGCGTGTAAGCAGTACGGTGGTTTCTATCTGGGGTCTATCGGTGGACCTGCGGCACGATTGGGTAAAGAATGTATCACGAAAGTGGAAGTTCTCGATTTCCCAGAGTTGGGGATGGAGTCCGTATGGAAAATCGAAGTGAAAGACTTCCCAGCCTTCATCATCGTCGATGATAAAGGAAACGACTTCTTTAAATCGTTCTTAAGAAAAGTATAACTGTGAAAGGTACGGACGAAAAGTGCGTTCGTACCTTTTACGCCTCTTTAGTAAGATTCAGATGTTGCAATAGAAGAGGAACGGCTTCGTAAGCCAGATTCAGAATCACCGGGCCAAATAGCAGTCCCGGAATCCCCATGACAATAACAGCACCAACGACGGACGTGAATCCCAAAATCGGGGAGATCTTTTTATCGCCTTTGCCGCCGGCAAGGTAAGGTTTTAAAACATTGTCGATGGTTCCCGCGACAATCGAAATCACAACCATACCCACAGCGCCACCTACATTTCCCTGGATGAACGCTATGACGGCTAAGACAAAACCGACGGGGCCTGCGCCAATGATAGGGATGAATGAAAAGACAAAGGTGATTGTGACAATCAGCCAGAAATCCCAGTCGCCAAATATCAAAGAACCAAGTCCCACAACCGTGGCTTGGATAAGGCCGATGGCGATTGTCGAAAACAATGTGATTTCGCAAGCATCTTTTGCGATGCGCACCATGGATTGTGTGAGCTCTTGATCGACAAGGCTGTATTTTTCAACAAAAGATTTGATGAAGTCCGACTTCCACAGAAGCAAGCCCACGAAAATAGTGAAGACAAAGAAATGAAATGCCAGGCCCGGGATCTCCGTTACGATCATGCTCGAGTAACTGACAATCCACTGTGCCGCTTGATGGGCGGTGTTTTCAAACACATTGGTGGCCTGAGTCACCAGATCAGACCCCGTGATCGCTTGAAACTTTTGCAAGATATTTACAACCCACTGCTTCGCGACGTTGATCTGCTCGACGACTTTTCCCGCCTCTAAGTTTTTGGCGTTACTGATATTTACAAAGACACGGTAGATGGCAAGTCCCAGTGGTGCCCAAAACAAAACTAAAATCAAAAAGACTGTGATCAGAGCCGAAGCTCCTTGGGAAATTTTAAAGCGTTTGCTGGCATTGCGAACCAGATTGTCCAATCCCAGGGCAAAAATGCCAGCCAGAATTAAAGGGGCTAGGAAGGGCAGATTAATAAATAAAAAGCCGCCAGAAATAGCGATCAGAAAGATCCAAACAATAATATTAGGTTTTGATTTAAGCACTTCAATCATAGGTTAAATGAATACATGTTTTTTTATGGTAAGCAAGGGGAACTCAGTTGCCTGCGATTGGACATCAGGTTTAGCATAGCGTCGGAGGCTCTATGTTTCAATATACCCTGATTACGGGTGCAAGTAGCGGCATTGGTTATGAGTTCGCAAAGGTTTTTGCAGAGCGCGGGCATCATTTGGTTTTAGTCGCCAGAAGTCGGGATGTTTTGGAAAAGCTCTCAGAAGATCTGCATAAATCATTTAAAGTAACAGTGCAGGTTATTGCTGCCGATCTTTCTTTGGATGAAGAGTGTTTGAAGGTTTATCGAACTTGCCAAGAAAACGGATGGGTTGTTGAAAACCTTGTTAACAATGCTGGCCTTGGTGACAATGACGCCTTTGTGGAAAGTGATTGGAAAAAACAAGAGCAACAGATTCGTCTTAATATCAGTGCTCTGGTGCGTTTGACTCATTTGTTTTTACCAGAAATTGTCAAGCAGCGCCGGGGTGGTGTTTTGAATGTGGCATCGACGGCGGCCTTTCAGGCGGGACCTTTTATGGCGGTTTATTATGCCACGAAAGCTTTTGTCTTGAGCTTTTCTGAGGCTTTGAGTGAAGAGCTCCGCGGGACAGGTGTGACGGTCACGGCCCTGTGTCCTGGTCCCACGGAATCAAAATTTCAAAAGGTAGCTGGATTGGACGACGCAAAATTATTTGCAGTCTTGCGTATTCCAACCTCTCGAGCTGTTGCAGAGTATGGTTACAAAAGTTTCCGCTTGGGTAAAAAAGTCGCCATCCATGGCCTTATGAACAAACTTGGCGTCCAGCTCTTGCGCATCAGTCCACGTGGTGTGGTGGTGCGCATAGTTCGTCTGTTGCAAGAAGTACGTCGTTAGCGAGACAGGAATTGCACCCCGAGCTCTTGGGTTCGGGTGTCTTCGTTCCAGCGGGACCAGCGCACTTGGGCCTCCAGGGACACGAACTCGCCTTCTTTGTTTTGGTAGGTCAAATTCACGAAGTCTTTTGGGGCGTAAAAAGCCGCTTGAATTTTCATGCAAGATCCCGCCATCGAAAGATTCTCAAAACTCCCACCCAGAATCGGCTGGAAGCCTTTATTCTGATCGCCCAGTGGGAGTTTTGAGGGACTGAGCATGCCTCGGGTCGCGTGTGGTTCGCGCTTTTCTTCGCGCAATTGAACTGTTTTTCCATCTAAATATTTATGGATTGTCTTCATGAGTCCGTTTTCTTCTGTTTTCCAGAGGACAATGAATTGATTGTCCGTTTTCAAGCGGATTTTCATATTGCTAGAAAGTTCATTCACGACAAAAACAACTTTTAAGTTTTCAGTGGTTTTTTGCAGGTGAGAATAGAGCTCAAAATGGCGAACTTCCAAGAACGGGAGATAGGCCACAATAATTTTTTCCTGGCGAGGGATCGTTTGCATGATCTCCCGCAGTTGATATGGACTTTCCACAATTTGGGAATCCATGGATTTGTCTTTTTTGATTTGGTTTGGAAGTTGAAAAATACCTGTTACGAAAATAGATGCTTTCATCGCGTCCCCCTTGCGTTGTGAATTAGGGGTAAAGCAAGGAGGAAGCCAAGTTTATCTCAAGCAGAAACGGGG
>JBJTMR010000115.1:0-14204 GCA_046070625.1 Bdellovibrio sp.
CTAGCCGTCGACAAACGATTTAAGTTTGTTCGAGCGAGAAGGATGACGAAGCTTACGAAGAGCTTTCGCCTCAATCTGACGGATACGTTCACGTGTTACGTTGAAGTCTTGACCTACCTCTTCCAAAGTGTGGTCGGATTCTTCACCGATACCGAAACGCATACGAAGGACTTTTTCTTCTCTTGGAGTCAAAGTCGAAAGAACACGGCGAGTTTGTTCCGCCAAGTTCAAGTTAACAATGGCCTCTGCAGGATTGATAACCTTTTTGTCCTCGATAAAGTCGCCCAAGTGCGAATCTTCTTCTTCACCCACTGGAGTTTCCAAAGAGATTGGTTCTTTAGCGATTTTAAGGACTTTACGAACTTTATCTACCGGCATGTCCATTTTATCTGCGATCTCTTCAGGGGTCGGCTCACGGCCTAACTCCTGGATAAGATAGCGAGATGTACGAACAAGCTTGTTGATTGTTTCGATCATGTGAACAGGGATACGGATCGTACGCGCCTGATCGGCAATAGCACGAGTGATCGCCTGACGGATCCACCAAGTCGCATATGTCGAGAATTTGTAACCACGACGATATTCGAACTTATCAACGGCTTTCATCAAACCGATGTTACCTTCCTGGATCAAATCCAAGAACTGAAGACCACGGTTTGTGTATTTTTTTGCGATAGAAACAACGAGACGCAAATTGGCTTCAACCAATTCAGATTTCGCAGCATCCGCCTCACGTTCACCTTTCCAGATGGCCGTGTAAGTTTCTTTCACCCATGTGGCATTCATCTCAGTTTCAGAGTCCAAACGTTTGATACGGACTTCTGCTTCTTGAGCTTGCAACACGTAGGATTTATATTTTTGATAGTTAAGGCCTGTCTCGCGAGTCATGCGAGTCAGTTCTTTTTCGTTGCTTTCAACAAGCTTCATGCGCTCAACCATCGACGCTACGTCTTTAGAGAACGTGCGTTCAACACCGTCTTTGATACGACGACGAAGAGTCCCGGTACGATTCACCAAGTTTTTGAACTTGATCACGACACGGTTGATAGTTTTACGATTGAAGTTCACGGATTCAAATACCGCCATCAACTTGTCATTCATGACCACAAGCTCTTTCATAGCAGCTTGACGCGCCGGCGTATTCGTTTCTTCTTTACGAAGAGTTTCGAACTGCTTCTGAGCCTCTTTTTGGTACTCAGTCACGCGACCGATCAATTCATGAATTTTGTCGATGTATTCCTTTTCGTCATATTGAGTTTCTTCATCTTCAAGACCACGGAAGATCGATTTAACTTTGATACGGCCTTCATCAAGGCGCTTACCAAGTTGAATGATTTCGTATGTCCCTAGAGGTGATAAAAGGATCGCGCGAACGATTTCACGCTCCCCTTTTTCAATACGACGAGCAATTTCAACTTCACCCTCACGAGTTAGAAGCGAAACGGAACCCATTTTACGCAAATACAAGCGAACAGGGTCATTGCCCTTGATGTCTTCGCTTTCTGCTTTTTCTTCTTCATCTACTTCTTCGTCTTCAGAATCTGGGCTTTCAAGGAATGACCCTTCGCCTTCTTCGTCTTTCGAAGTTTCAGACAAGTCTGAAATTACTACACCAGCACCTTCGAGGCCGTGCATGAACTGGTCCAATGCAGCTGGAGCAATAATCTCAGGGGGAAGAAGCTCATTGATCTCTTCGATCGTTAGAGCACCCTTCTCCTTCGCAAGTTTAAGGAATTTCTGGATTTCTTCCTTAACGACAGCTTCCTGTTCTTGCAAAGAAAGAACCTTAGTTGGCTCTTTCTCTTGTTTGTTTGGTAGGTTTTGTTGCATCAATACCCCGCCTTTACCCTTTATTCAGAGATAGTCTATCCCTGTGTGCTTTCATAATCTGTTCCAACTTTTCTGAAGTCGGCTCGGACTTTAATTCCAGAGCCAACTGCTTTGCTTGGTCGCGCAAAAAATTATTGCGCACGCGCTTAAAGCAATCGCGCAGAAGCTTCGCCTCAGCGTCTTCATCAAATCCGGGGTCACCTTCACCTGCTGGTGCTGCCACAAACAATAATTCCGGATGATCTACATAGGAGACTAGGAGACTGGTCAATTTATCAAACTTATTTAAGTCTTGTCTATAGACATCGCTTGCCTTTTCAAGGATCTTTTTCACTCCGGCATGAGCGACACTCTCCAAAAGTTTTTCATTCTCAAACTGCGCGAAATTGGCACGACTTTTGAGTACCAGCCCTATTAGCATTACCTCCGCTTTGGAGGCTCCTTGAAGGGTGATTTTACCTCCCTCTACGCTATCAGACACCGCCGAAGCAGGTGTTAGGTTAGCGGCAGAGTTTGGCTGCACCGTCCTAGCATAAGGTTGCTTATTTTGTGAATATACAGAGCCACTGCTTTGCAGACCCACAGCCTGGCGCAGCCACGGCAAGGTCACCGACATCTTTTGAGCGGCCTCGGCCAAGTACAAATCACGCAAACGCTGATCTGGGATGGTTTCAAACAAAGGCTTCAATTTATCCGCCAGCTTCACCTTTTCAGGGGCGTCACCACGGTAACCCTCCATCCAACGAGCCAAAATCATCATAAACAAGTCCGGAGCGCGCTCCAGCTCAACTTTCAGAGCTTCAGCTCCATACTTCTTCACGTAATCATCAGGGTCCATGCTGTTCGGTAACGTCAGACCTTTTGGATACAAATCAGCCGCCAAAAGAATCGGCAAGCTGCGCTCAGCGGCTTCCATTCCCGCAGAGTCACCGTCAAACAGCGCCACTACATTTTTGGTCATACGCTTAAGCATTTTACCATGATCTGGAGTTAACGCCGTTCCCATCGTCGCAACACAATTACGAATGCCCGCTTGGTACAAGGACACCAGATCCATGTAACCCTCAACGATCAAAGCTTGATCTTCCGAGCGAATATAGCGCGCCGTTTGCGACAAACCATAAAGCACGCGGCCTTTAATGAACACCGGTGTTTCAGGAGAGTTTAGATACTTGGGTTCTGTTTCTTTTTTCTCTAAATAACGTCCACCGAAGGCAATGGGCTCGCCCATTGGAGAAAAAATCGGGAACATCAAACGATCACGGAAAAGATCAAAATAACCAGGTTTACCATTGCGAGCTTTTACTAAGCGCGCTTCTTCGGCTAAAGCCATTGGCACTTGCTTGCCTTGCAAAACTCTTTCAAGGCCATCCCACTCAGGGATCGCATAACCGATACCGAAAGTATCGATGACTTCTTGAGAAAGACCACGACTGGCGATGTATTTTTTCACCGGGTGATCATGAGGCGCATGACGAAGTTGTTCTGAAAAATAATCAGCCGCGAGCTTATTTACTTTTAACAACGACTTCTTTTTATCTGCGGCTTGATCACGCTGGGGATCATTGGCTTCTGGTGCTGGAATTGGAAGGCTCGCGCGGTTCGCAAGATACTCCACGGCCTCAGGGAAACTCATCCCTTGATAGTCGCGCAAAAACGAGAAAAGATTCCCGCTCTTGTGACAACCAAAACAGTGGTAAACCTGTTTTAATTCCGAAACCGAGAACGATGCCGTTTTTTCAGCATGATCCGGAAACGGACAACGACCCATCAGGCCGCTACCACTCTGTTTGAGCTGTGTATATTGAGAGATAATGTCCACGAGGTTGTTCGCCTCTGACACTCTCTCGATAAAGTCTTGGGAAAAACGCATGCAACTCCAACAAAATTATCAATCGTCTAAAATACCAAAAAAAATCCCATGACGGGATTTTTTCGCGACAGCCCCGAAGGGGTTGTGAACAGGAGTCCGCAACAAAGCCCCAGTATTAACCTGAGGCTTTTCGGACTTAAAGCAAGGTCCTGATTTCTTACGAAATACTAGGCAAGCTTAGCTTTAATAATTTCGCTCACTAATTTGTTGTCTGCGGCGCCACCAGATTTAGCGATGACTTCTTTCATCACCGGACCCATGTCCTTCACTGTTTTGGCACCCAATGCTGCGATCACTTCAGTAACTAGAGCTTCAACCTGTTCGCGGCCCATTTGCGCTGGCAAATAAACTTCCAGAACTTTCAACTCTGCAGTTTCTTGATCTACTAGATCTTGACGGCCTGCTTGTTGAAATTGATCGATAGATTCTTTTCTCTGCTTCGCAAGCTTCTTAACCACATTCATCACTTCTTCAGGAGTGATTGGGTCCGGACGCATGTCGATTTCACGATTTTTGATCGCTGCTTGGAGCATACGAAGAGCTCCCAATTTCAAGGATTCTTTAGCGATCATTGCTGCTTTAACGTCAGCGGAAATTTTATCTCTGATTTCCATTTGAAACTCCCCATCTTCGGATAGAACAGAGGCGACCAATGGCCGCCTCTATATAAGAAAACTAATTTTCTGGTTTATACCAAGAGTTAATTAGTCGCCCCAGCTCTTTCTAGATTTCTTAACCGCACGTTTACGAGCAGCGATAGATTTCTTTTTAAGTCTTACAGAAGGCTTTTCAAAGTGTTCACGTTTTTTAACTTCAGAAAGAATACCTGCTTTTTCGCAAGATTTTTTGAATTTTCTGAATGCAGATTCGAAAGACTCACCGTCTTTGATCTTAACCAATGCCACGACAATCACCTGCCTTCCAATGTGGAATAAAAGTCGAAATAAGAATGAGAGTGTATAACAAAGAGGCATCGTCGGGGCAACCCTTCGAGGTCTTAACGCAGTGCTTCTGTAGAATATGCCCGAAATCCGCTGCGTGATCTTGTTTGAAGAGGGCTGACATCATGAGTTTATAAGTCATATCTTACTAATTTTACTTGGTTTATCTGTAAATTTAACTCTACTTTTTTCACACTGCCCGCGAGCATAATTGGATTGAGAATTTCCGTGAGGGCGAACTAAAATACTTTATGACACAAGCTCACGACGAAAAATGGATGCACGAAGCACTCAAACTGGCGCAAAAGGCGGCCTCTCAGGGTGAAGTTCCCGTAGGAGCAGTACTCGTGTCGCCGACGGGGGACTTGTTATCTAAAGCCTCAAATGTGCGAGAGACTCTGCACACACCCTTAGGACATGCGGAACTTCTGGCCATGCACCGAGCTTCGAAAAAGACTCAATCCTGGCGGTTAGAAGAATGCACACTGTATGTAACTCTTGAGCCTTGCATCATGTGTGCAGGCGCCATTCAACAAGCCCGGATTGGCCGTGTCGTTTATGGCGCGAAAGATCCTAAAGCGGGAGCTGTTGAAAGCCTGTACCAAATTCTGGACGACTCGCGATTGAATCATCAGGTGACCGTCACTGCCGGTGTGTTGGAACAAGAATGCTCTGAAATTATCTCTGCCTTTTTCCAAAATCGACGCGCAGAAAACCGAAAAGAAAAAACCGACAAAGTTTTCCGCAAACGGAGTTCTGTTATTGTGGTCTATAATAATGAAATTCTAGGATTTCACGCCGTAGATCCTACATCAGCAGCTCGATACTTTTTTATTCCCGGTGGGAAAATTGAAGACGGCGAAACAGCCGTCGAGTCAGCCGCGCGCGAGTGCCTAGAAGAAACGGGATATAAAATTCGCATCTTTCCCGAAACAGAGTTTCAGCGAAAGTATGACTTCACCTGGGATGGAAAAGTTCACGCCTGCGACACGACTTTTTATTTGGCGACCCTGGATGAACCATGGCATGAGATTAAACCAATCAAAGACGCTGACTACCACCGTGGTGTCGACTGGCTGCCATTGAAAAGCATTGAAAGAGTATTTGCCTACAACAAAGATATTTTGTGGGCCGTTCAGAAACTGGCAAAAACAGCCTTGAAGAAAAAATTGTAGGAGAATCATGTTCGCATTATTTTTTTCCCTAGCCTTGGCTGCCACTCCACCGAAAACTCCTGTTTCGCTTTCAGAAGCTGCTTCAAAAATAAACGCACTTCTGCCTGAAGAAGACAGAATCATCGTGCCATCTAATGGCAGCAGACAGTTTTTCTCGCTTTTGAACGAGTTCAAACCGGCAGGCTCTTCAGCACAAACCACCAAAGAGGTTTTGAAGATCTCTGATAAATCGATTCAGGGCTGCAACGCTTACTCTTGGGGTGGTGGTGGTGAACTTCATCTTACTGCTTTTAATGACGCTTTTAAACGCGCCACCGAACAAGTTTCTCGCGAAGGAAGTTTGCCGAAAGCTTTGCAGTTGGCTCGAATCTCTCTTATGGCGGTTCAATGTAAGGGGCCGATCATCATGAATGCCTTGGCTGCTGAATGGCTGAAGTCTTCTATGAATTTAATCAAATCGCTTCCACATAAAAAGCTCAAGAGCGATGACAAGCTTCGCCTGCACTCACTCTGTGAGCAAATTGCCGGGATTAATTCAGAAAAGATCTTAAAAGATAGCTTACGTTACGAAGTGGTGACGGCCGCGGCTCTTATTTCTGCAGCTATTGAAGACAGTAAAAGCGTTTCTTGGTTTGCAAACAGCGAAGACATTCCTTCGACTCAAAGAACGGACTTCTGGCAGCAGTTTGCCGCGGATAAATCTTTTCCTACAGATTGGAGCCGCGATGCCAAAATCAGCCTTGAAATCATCAATGCTGTCTCCAAGTCGAAAGCACCAAGCTTTACGGAATATCAAAGTGAAATCTCTAAACAATATGAAGCCGGTCTAAATGGCTTGTGGAAAGATTTGGAGCTTTCCGATCTGGGTTTTGCCTCTGCGGCTGAACTTAAGAACAATAAACGTATTGTCGATCTGGTGGATCGCCTTTCTAAAGACAACGCAGCTTTAAAGAGCTTGCAAAAAAATATGACTGAACATCCCGAAGTTTCCTCTTACATTTTCCAAATGGCTTTGACCACCCTGAAAGTCGAACAAGATATCTTAAAAAAGTTTGATAGCAAAATTGATGAAGTTCAAAGTGTTGCAAAGAAGATAAAATAAAAAAGGCGGAAGTGAACTTCCGCCTTTTTTATTTTTAATTCGATTTTCTAATTAGTCCTGAGCTTCTAAACGATAACCCAATGAAGGAACTGCCACGATACGACCAGTAAATTTGGCAATTTTGCGCTTAAGGTAGTTAATTTGTGAATCCACGTTACGAGAAGTCACTTCTGTATCGCCCCAGATCTCTGTCAGGCACTTTTCACGAGTCACAAGGTTGTTTTTAGCAGCCACCAACATCTTTAAAATATCAAACTGCTTCGGCGTCAGACCTACTTCTTCCCCATCAATGTAAACTTGACGAGAAAGCAAATTCATCACCATGTTCCCAGCTTTGATTTCCGCCGTCACTTCTGGTTCTTTTTCAGATAGACGTGCACGAATGCGCAAAATTAACTCTTTCACGTGGAAAGGCTTAGAAATGAAATCGTTGGCACCCGTTTCAAAGGCATGAATTCTTTCATCGATCGTTGCCGCACCGGAAACAAAAATAATCGGTGTATTTTTCGTCGTTTCGCTTTCACGAACCTCGCGACAAACATCCACACCCAACATACCCGGCATTTTATAATCTAAAAGAATAAGATCAGGTCTTTGCTCATTAATAAGTTTCACTGCAGCTGTGCTATCAGAAGTATAAGAGCAATCATAAGTTGAACTTAAAATTTCCGCTAGAAGCTTACAACTTTCCTCGTAGTCATCCACAATTACGATTTTTTTTGCAGCCAAGTTAACTCTCCTTGCGGATTCATACGTAAACATTTCCATATTTAAGATATCCCCGAGATCCGACCAAATTACAAGCTATCAAAAGTCTAGTTTAAACACCTTTATATTTGATGGACTTAGTATCAAGTATTTTTTTTAAAGCTTCACGCTTATCGCCCTGAATTTCAATGATACCGTGCTTTTCGCCAATAGAAAAGGAACCCCCTACACCGCATTTTGCTTTGAGTTCTTTTGACAGATTCTTTAGAAACTCTTCGTTCCGCGGCAGTCCATCCAAAACGGTGACGGTTTTTCCACCACGACCGTTTTTTTCCATGCGAAATATCACTGTGAATTTTTGAGAAGGATCGTCCTCAGGTCGGCAACGACATTCAGCTTTAAGCTGTTTGCACTGAGGACATACGATATTATCTTTGGGATCAGTACTATAAACTAAGCGAGTATTATTCATGAATTCGAGCTTTCTTGATTCGATGGATTCGGGCTTGGACCCTCACCACCCACATTATGCTGAGTGTACTCCTTTCCGTCGAATCTAAAAAGCTGCGGGGTTTCATCCATCACCGTGGCCATATTCACAGGACGGTTCCAAATTTTGTAAACGTTTTTAAGTGTCTCACTCATAAAGTCAGGTTGCATATCGATGCCCTCATGTAAATGAGTCAGCAAAAGCTCCCCGCGATTTTCAAAATTGGCATCTTCAATACGAATAATGGGCTGACCAAAGTTCGTCATATGGAACAACAACTGAGCTTTGATAGCCTTGAAGTTGCTTGTATCCATTTCAAACTTTTGAGTCTTCTTATTGAACTTGTAGACGAACAGTTTATTGCGAACACAAAAGTCTTCTGTCAAAAACTGATCAATGAAAGTCACGTCGTTACATACTTTGCGCACTTCAAAGATTTTCTCGCGGCCCAAGTTCAATTTTTTATCCCAATGCTTGCGCTCTTTCACATCATCGCACTGTTCCCATTCACGACCGAATTGCCCTTTATTCCAACGTTCTTCGATATCACGGAATAATTCGATACCAACCTTATAGGGGTTGTAACCATTTGGCGCCATGGCCATCGTGCCTGCATGATGATCGGCAAAGTCGATAATTTCGGAATCATCCAAAATCTTTGTCGTCATCAATTTCGAATGCCAGTACGATGCCCAACCCTCATTCATGGTTTTCGTCATACCTTGCGGAGAAAAATAGTAGGCTTCATCACGGATGATAGTTAAAACATCCTGCTGCCAGTCCGCGAGAGGCGCGTGATGGATAAAGAAATTAAGAATGTCTTTTTGCGGCTCCGCTGGAAAGCGTGAAGCTTTTGCCGCAGCTTCTTCATTGGCTTTACGTTTTTGCTCGGCCACGAATGAAGGCGGATTAATGTAGTCGCGCATGTAATCGCGTTCAACATGAAGTAAAAAATTCTTTTCTTGGGCCGGAGCTTCCGACTTAGTCACAGACTTTTCCACATAAGGACTGTAGCGGTCGATCAAGTTTTCCAAGCTCAAACACACGTCGATAAAGCTTTCCACGGTGTCTTGACCATAACGATCCATGTAACGCCGAATTCGCGTGGCATGATTCGCCATCTGATCCATCATTTTGCGATTCGTTTTAGAAAACCAAATATTATTCTTAAAGAAATCACAGTGACCATACACGTGAGCCATCACCAGCTTTTGATCCATCATCGCGTTGCCTTCCATCAGATAGGCGTAGCAAGGATCTGTATTAATCACCATCTCATAGATTTTAGACAGTCCGTATTCGTAGCTCTTAGAAAGATGCTCATACTCCATGCCAAATTTCCAGTGCGGGTATCGTACTGGAAAACCACCATAGGCAGCAAACTGACTGATTTGATCATAGCTAATCAATTCAAAGATAGTCTCAAAGCAATCAAGACCGGCATCTTTAGCGATTTGGCAAATACGCTTTCGCTCAGCTTCTAATTCAGGAGTTAAATTTGCCATGGTGGTGTTCCTTTTCTTTAAAGGGCTCTGTCACCCTCACATTAAGACCGCTGCCAAAGAACTTTCGGTTAGCGGCCCTTGCCAAGGAAGTCTTTAATGGAATCCAGAATCTTATCTCGGCTTTCAATTTGACTCAGAGTGATTCGCTCGTCCTCGCCGAATTCCTTTTGTAAGTCCTTTAGAAACTGACCGCTACCGTATTTACTTTCAACTTGGCCGTAACCAAAGACGTTACAGTTCGGCAGGAAGAACTCTTGCAGCATCTTTACACAAAGACGCGTATCTTCCCCACTCCAGTTATCTCCATCGCTAAAATGGAAAGGATAAATATTCCATTCATTGCTTGGATAATCTGCCTGGATAATTTCCTGACAAAGTTTATAGGCAGAACTAATCAGCGTGCCGCCTGACTCGCTGGTTCTAAAAAACGTATCTTCATCCACTTCTTTTGCTGCCGCATCGTGAATGATGAAACGCGTCTCCAAACCTTTATAGTGCTTCTTGAGCCACATATTGATCCAGAAGCTTTCCAGTCTTACGATTTCTTTTTGTTCTTCGCCCATTGAACCCGACACGTCCATCATGTAAATGATGACCGCCTGAGTTTGTGGCTGATTCACCTTCTTAAAAGATTTATACTGCATGTCCCGGCGGATCGGCAGCACCAGGGGTTCCTCGGCATTATAAGTGCCGGAACCGACCAGACGTTTAAGTGCTCTTTTGTAGGAAGATTTAAAGTGACGAAGTCCCTCAGGTCCTACGGGTGCGAGTCCCGTGAACTTTGTTTTCAGCGAATCAATATTCTTATGACCTTTAGGTTCGATTCGAGGCAATTGCAGTTTTTCACCAAGAATCTCTGCCAGCTCTTCCATGGTAAGTTCAACTTCCACCATGTGCTCGCCCGGCGCTTCGCCAGCTTGTCCTTGTCCGCCTTCACCAGGATCCCCAACATCTTGACCGGGTTGACCTTCACCTTGGCCAACGCCGCCAGTTTGTTTCGGACCATAGCGGAAATTCGGAATATCGATACGAGGAAGCGGAATTTTTACCAATTCGTTTTCGCGCTTCCCTATCATTTCACCTTGCGACACGTATTTACGCAGGTCTTCTTTAACCTTGCCCTTCACGATGTCTCTAAATCGGTTTTGGTCTTCGCGTATCGACATTATTTATTCTTTACATCCCCTCGGGCGAAGATACTTGCCACGTAATGCAGAACATCCGTCGCAGAGATTTCATCGTATCCGAAGTCCTTGATGAGACGTGTTTTAACGATATCAATCTTTTCTTGCGTATCTTTATCAACAGCATTGCTTACCAACGTCGTCAGTTTGATGCTGTCTTTTTGGTCCTCGAACAACTTCAACTCGATCGCCTTATGCAAGCGTTCGTTCATTTTAAAGTTGAACTTCTTACCTTCAAGAGCCAAAGCCCCGATGTAATTCATGATCTCGCGACGGAAATCATCTTTACGGGATTCTGGAATTTCTATCTTTTCTTCGATGGATCTCATCAAACGCTCGTCTGGCTCTTCGTCGTTACCCGTAAATTGGTTACGAACGCGTTCCTTCTGAGTGTAGGCTTTCACGTTATCTATATAATTAGAGCACAATCTGGCCATCGCACTTTCATCAGCACTGATCGCACGTTGAACTTCGGCTTTAATTATTTCTTCGTATTCCTGCATCACCACGCCTAAAAGTTCTTTATACTCTGCTTTCAATTCTTCATTGGAAAGCAACGAGTGACTTTTTAGACCTGATTCTAATTCCTTAAAGACCATGAACGGATTCACAGAGCCTTTATTAGATTGTTGGGCCGTGACCAAAGCATTTGAAAGTTTATCTTGGATATAACGAGCCGAGATACCCTCAAGACCTTCGCGATTTGTTTCTTTACGAAGCTCGCGGACGTTGTCTTCGGTATAATTTGGTAGCGTTTTACCATTATAAAGTTTCAATTTTTGCAAACGCGTGAGGTTTGCCTTCTTAGGTTTTTCCAAACGAGTCAGAATAGCCCACATCGCTGCCATTTCCACGGTATGCGGAGCAATGGAAATGCCACGTACCTTTTGCGAGTTGAAATCACGCTTATAGATATTGATTTCATCTCTCCAGCGCGTGATGTACGGAATGTCGATCTTCACCGTACGGTCACGAAGGGCTTCCATGAATTCATTGTCTTGCAATCGACGATACTCTGGCTCATTGGTATGACCAATAATGACTTCATCGATATGAGTTTGCGCGAATTTTTTCGGTTTTACTCTGTGCTCTTGTGACGCCCCTAAAAGATCGTACAAGAAAGCGACGTCAAGCTTTAGAACCTCGACGAATTCAATCATCCCGCGGTTGGCAACGTTAAACTCCCCGTCGAAGTTAAATGCACGTGGATCTGAATCCGAACCATATTCCGCAATTTTACGATAATTGATATCACCCGTAAGCTCTGTAGAGTCCTGATTCTTTTCGTCTTTCGGTTGGAAAGTACCAATACCTACACGGTCTGCTTCTGAGATAAATAGACGTTTCACACGAACATGCGAAAGAACCTGCATCAAATCGCCATCATAGTGCTCCATCAAATGCTTAAAAATAAAGCGCGATGGCGGAGACAATTCCCCATCAATATGAACGCGATACGAACCCTCTTGGCCTTTATTTATCTGATCATATAAAGCCGAGCGCATTTCTTCGGGAATCAAAAGAAGCGGTTCTTCATTCATTGGCGAGTGGAAGACTTTTACATCTTTACCTAGCAAGCCATTCAGCTCCAATTTTTCATCAATCCACTCGAACGTGTAAATCGCTCCTTGGGGTTGATGAGAATATCGTTCAAGGCCTTTTTTGAGCATGCGACAGATCGTAGATTTCGCACTCCCCACCGGCCCATGAAGCAAGATCACACGTTTTTCAGTTCCGTAGCCAAGAGATGCGGCCTTTAGTACGTTTACTAACTTCATCAATTGCACATCCAGCCCGAAGACTGCATCTTTACCATTGTTGAAGTTATCATTGAAAAACTTGTAGCGAATGACTTCTTTTTTAAAGTCGATATAGGTCTCAGTGCCTTCTTCAACGATCATGTCATACATGCGTTGATAAGCATTGCGGGTGATCTTGGGATTCTTTTTCACCAGATCAAGGTACTCTGAGAAAGTACCGCTCCAGTGCTCTTTAGCAGTCGCACTAGAACTTTGCCAGTTGCTAATCAGTGAGTGAAGGTCAATCTTAGAGGACATAAAAAACTCTCCCCGGGGTGATTGGTGACACACCTAACTACTATTAGATTATGCCTCAATCCTAGACGGTTAACGAGTTTTTTAATTTATTTGTATTGCCTTGAAACCCTCGGGTTGTTTCAGTGTGAATGTCTCAGGTTTGAACTGGACTTCAGTCTGGACGGGTTTAAACAACCACTGCATCTCGAATTGCGGGGCCGTAATTACAACTTTCTT
This sequence comes from Bdellovibrio sp., assembly GCA_046070625.1. Taxonomy (GTDB): domain Bacteria; phylum Bdellovibrionota; class Bdellovibrionia; order Bdellovibrionales; family Bdellovibrionaceae; genus Bdellovibrio. Next base: position 13,082 of record JBJTMR010000115.1, read on the forward strand.
CCCACCTTCACTACGATCTTTCCAAAGGACGGTAATGGCTCTGATCTTGTTTTCGCATTTCGACAAAAGTCCTGCCATATCCATTTCACAGCCCCAACCCGTTCCGCGAACAGGTTCATCAAAAGCGATATTGGCCAAATTCATCGGGTGCAAAGGAAGACCAATAACTTTTTCCATGGCTCGTTCTGAGCTTTTTCCATGATAAAATTTCTTTTCGGGATAGATGATATAAGAAATTTCTTTGGGACTCATAACCAAACTTGCTACTTGGTATCCCAGCATTGCGGTGACATCAAAACGCACTCTTTGGTGCTTAATCGCTAAGATATCTATATTAACAGACTGCGACTTATTTTCATTGAGGTTTTTAATCAGTGCCTTTGTTTCCCATTGGGCTTTTTGCTGAGGCCCCTCTGAAACGGTCTTAGTCGTCGCACAGGCAGAGACAAAAAGAACTGCCGACAACAGTAAAAGTCCCTGCATCAATGATTTTAATTGTCGCCAAAGATTTTTCATTCCATTAGCATAGTTGCATGCATCCACTTACACAAGCCTTGATGACATTTAAAAAGAATTGGAAAGAAAGCCTGTTACTAGGAATTGCAGCGACGGCTTTTACTTTCTTTTCTCAGATTGTTCCCATGATTGGTGCATTACTTATTTCCGTGGGGCTTTTGATTTTCCAAGAGCTTGCGAACATACGTTTGCAAAAAGGTCGTTGGGATCGCGATCTCACTCACCTTAAAAAGGACTGGGTGTCGTGGATCATTACGGCAGTCATTCTGATGCCCACAGGAATCTTAATGGGTTCTGCCTTCGGACTACTGCATTCACCTCAAGAACTCTGGAGAACGATCCCGTTGGCGCTCGGGCTTTTTATGCTAGGTGCATTTTTTTATTTTATTTTAACGCATGGACTGAACTTACAATTAGAGCGCCCCGATGGCATCGCAAAAACCCTGGATAAATCTGCCTTGGCCGCAGTAAAGAATCTGCGTCTCTATTTTCCCTGCGTATTTTATGTCAGCGTGCTTTTATTATTTTCGGGATTCATGCGTGGCTTTGGATTTATTATCTCTTTGCCGTTTATGTTCTACGTTTCTTTTTATCTGTATAGTGAACT